>SBFS01000303.1 GCA_006227825.1 Burkholderiales bacterium
GCTGGTAAGCCCCAGGAGAACACCACATGAGCATGAGTGATCCCATCGCCGACATGTTGACCCGCATCCGCAACGCGCAGATGGTCGAGAAGGCCGTCGTGTCGATGCCGGCTTCCAAGGTCAAGACGGCCATCGCCCAGGTCCTCAAGGACGAGGGCTACATCGACGGTTTCCAGGTCCGGATGAACAACGGCAAGTCCGAACTGGAAATCGCGCTGAAGTACTACGCCGGGCGTCCGGTGATCGAGCGCATCGAGCGCGTCAGCCGTCCCGGCCTGCGCGTCTACCGCGGCCGCAACGAGATCCCGCAGGTCCAGAACGGCCTGGGCGTGGCCATCGTCACCACACCCAAGGGCGTGATGACCGACCGCAAGGCGCGCGCCACCGGTGTCGGCGGCGAAGTCCTGTGTTTCGTGGCCTGATGCCGGCAGCAAGGAGCGACTGAACATGTCACGTATCGGAAAACTGCCTGTCACCATCCCTGCCGGGGTGGAGGTGGCCGTCAAGGACGGCATCGTCAACGTCAAGGGTGCCCTGGGCGCCCTGGCACTGGCCCAGAACGCGCTGGTCAAGATCGAGAACAACGGCTCTGCGCTGTCGTTCAGCCCGGTCAACGAGACCCGCGAGGCCGACGCCATGTCCGGCACCATGCGCCAGCTGGTGAACAACATGGTCAACGGCGTGAGCAAGGGCTTCGAGAAGAAGCTGACCCTGATCGGCGTGGGCTACAAGGCCCAGGCCCAGGGCAGCAAGCTCAACCTCAACGTCGGTTTCTCCCACCCGGTCGACATCGAGATGCCGGCCGGCATCAAGGTCGAGACCCCGACGCCGACGGAAATCGTCATCAAGGGCGCCGACCGCCAGCGCGTGGGCCAGATCGCTTCCGAGGTGCGCGCCGTGCGCCCGCCCGAGCCCTACAAGGGCAAGGGCATCCGCTACGCGGATGAGAAGGTCGTGATCAAGGAAACCAAGAAGAAGTAAGGACCAGGATCATGATGACGAAGAAAGAGCAACGTCTCCGCCGGGCCCGCCAGACGCGCATCCGCATCGCGCAGCAAGGTGCCGTGCGCCTGACCGTGAACCGCACCAACCTGCACATCTACGCGAGCGTCATCTCGCAGGATGGCTCTCGCGTGCTGGCCGCTGCCTCCACGGCCGAGGCCGAGGTGCGTGCCCAGCTCGGCGCCGCCGGCAAGGGTGGCAACACCGCCGCCGCCGCCCTGATCGGCAAGCGCATTGCCGAGAAGGCCAAGGCAGCCGGCATCGAGAAGGTCGCCTTCGACCGCTCGGGTTTTGCCTATCACGGCCGCGTCAAGGCCCTGGCAGACGCGGCCCGCGAAGCCGGCCTGCAGTTCTGATCAGACGGGATACACAAGATGGCTAAATTTCAGGCAAACGTGAAGAACGAAGGCAACGACGACGGCCTGCGCGAGAAGATGATCGCGATCAACCGCGTGACCAAGGTGGTCAAGGGCGGTCGCATCCTCGGTTTCGCCGCCCTGACCGTGGTCGGTGACGGCGACGGCCGCGTCGGCATGGGCAAGGGCAAGGCCCGCGAAGTGCCCGTCGCCGTGCAGAAGGCCATGGAGCAGGCCCGCCGCAACATGATCAAGGTGTCGCTCAAGAACGGCTCCCTGCACCACGAGGTGCGCGGCGAGCATGGTGCCTCCAGCGTCATGATGCTGCCGGCCGCCAAGGGTACCGGCATCATCGCCGGCGGCCCGATGCGTGCCGTCTTCGAAGTGCTGGGCATCACCGACGTCGTGGCCAAGAGCCACGGCTCGAGCAACCCCTACAACCTGGTGCGTGCCACCCTGGACGCACTGAAGAACTCGACCACGCCCGCCGACGTCGCTGCCAAGCGCGGCAAGTCGGTCGAAGAGATCCTGGGCTGACAGGAGTGACCATGACCACCCAGAACACCATCAAGGTCCAGCTGGTGCGCAGCACCATCGGCACCAAGCAGTCCCACCGTGACACCGTGCGCGGCTTGGGCCTGCGCAAGCTCAACAGCGTCAGCGAACTCCAGGACACGCCCGCCGTGCGCGGCATGATCGACAAGGTCGCCTACCTGGTCAAAGTGCTCTAAGCAGGGACAGACGAACATGGAACTCAACACCATTCAACCCGCTGCCGGTGCCAAGCACGCCAAGCGCCGTGTCGGTCGCGGCATCGGATCGGGCCTGGGCAAGACCGCCGGCCGCGGCCACAAGGGCCAGAAATCCCGCGCCGGCGGCTACCACAAGGTCGGTTTCGAAGGCGGCCAGATGCCGCTGCAGCGCCGGCTGCCCAAGCGCGGCTTCAAGTCGGCCAAGCTGCAGTTCAACGCCGAGATCACCCTCGCCGACCTGAACGGCCTGCAGGCGACCGAAGTCGACCTGCTCGTGCTCAAGCAGGCCGGCCTGGTGTCCCAGCTGGCCAAGCGGGTCAAGGTCGTCAGGACCGGTGAGGTCTCGCGCGCCGTGACCCTCAAGGGCATCGCTGCCACCGCAGGCGCCAGGCAGGCCATCGAAGCCGCTGGCGGAACGCTGGCCTGAGCGGCCGCGACCGAGACGGAAAGAACGGCTTCGTGGCTACCGCAGCATCCACCCTGGCCAAGACGGGCAAGTTCGGCGACCTGCGTCGCCGGCTGGTGTTCCTGTTGCTTGCGCTGGTGGTCTATCGCATCGGGGCGCACATCCCCGTGCCGGGCATCGACCCCGAGTTCCTGGCCCGGATGATGAACGAACAGCAGGGCGGCATGCTCGGCCTGCTGAACATGTTCTCCGGCGGATCGCTTTCGCGCTTCGCGGTGTTCACCCTGGGCATCATGCCCTACATCTCGGCCTCCATCATCATGCAGCTGATGACCTACGTGGTTCCCACGTTCGAGCAGCTGAAGAAGGAGGGCGAGGCCGGACGCCGAAAGATCACCCAGTACACGCGCTACGGCACGCTGGTGCTGGCGATCTTCCAGTCGCTGGCCATTGCCATCGGCCTGGAAGGTTCCCCCGGGCTGGTCATCGATCCGGGCGTGGCCTTCCGTGTCACGGCGGTGGTCAGTCTGGTGGCGGGTACCATGTTCCTGATGTGGCTGGGTGAGCAGATCACCGAGCGCGGACTGGGCAACGGCATTTCGCTGATCATTTTCGCCAGCATCGTCGCCGGTCTGCCGAGCGCCATCGGTGGCTCGCTCGAACTGGTGCGCACCGGTGCCATGAGCATCCTGATCGCCCTGTTCATCATCGCCCTGGTGGTCCTGGTGACCTACTTCGTGGTGTTCGTCGAGCGCGGGCAGCGCAAGATCCTCGTGAACTACGCGCGGCGCCAGGTCGGCAACAAGGTGTATGGCGGCCAGTCGTCGCACCTGCCCCTGAAGCTGAACATGGCCGGCGTCATTCCGCCCATCTTCGCCTCCAGCATCATCCTGCTGCCCGCCACGCTGGTCAGCTGGGTGAGCACGGGCGAATCCACCCGCTGGCTGCGCGACCTGGCATCGGCGCTGTCGCCCGGCCAGCCGATCTACGTCGCCCTGTATGCGGCTGCCATCATCTTCTTCTGCTTCTTCTACACCGCGCTGGTGTTCAACAGCCGGGAAACGGCGGACAACCTGAAGAAGAGCGGCGCCTTCATCCCGGGCATCCGTCCGGGGGACCAGACCGCCCGCTACATCGACAAGATCCTGCTGCGGCTGACCATGGCCGGTGCCATCTACATCACCGCGGTCTGCCTGCTGCCCGAATTCCTGATCCTGCGTTACAACGTGCCGTTCTATTTTGGCGGCACCTCGCTGCTGATCATTGTCGTGGTCACGATGGATTTCATGACCCAGGTGCAGAACTATCTGATGTCGCAGCAGTACGAATCGCTGCTCAAGAAAGCCAACTTCAAGACTTCACCCGGCAGCTGAGTTCGACCATGGCCAAGGATGACGTGATCGAGATGCAGGGGGAGGTGATCGAAAACCTTCCCAATGCAACCTTCAGGGTCAAGCTCGAAAACGGGCATGTGGTCCTGGGACACATCTCCGGCAAGATGCGCATGCATTACATCCGCATCCTGCCAGGCGACAAGGTCAAGGTGGAGCTCACGCCCTACGACCTGAGTCGGGCCCGGATCGTGTTCCGATCCAAGTGAAGAAGACGGTGTCTGAGAGTTATCGGAATATTTAGGAGAAAACTATGAGAGTTTCGGCTTCGGTCAAGAAAATGTGCCGCAACTGTAAAATCATCAAGCGTCACGGTGTCGTGCGGGTCATCTGCACCGATCCGCGTCACAAGCAGCGTCAAGGCTGATCGACAGGTCCAGAGGTAAAACATGGCTCGTATTGCAGGCATCAACATTCCGCCGCACAAACACGCCGAGATCGGTCTGACGGCCATCTTCGGCATCGGTCGCACCCGCGCTCGCAAGATCTGCGAGGCCTGCGGCATCGACTACAGCAAGAAGATCAAGGACCTGAGCGACGCGGAGCTCGAGAAGGTGCGCGACCATGTCGGCGCCTTCACCATCGAGGGTGACCTGCGCCGCGAGAACACGATGAACATCAAGCGACTGATGGACATCGGCTGCTACCGGGGTTTCCGCCATCGCCGCGGACTGCCGGTGCGTGGTCAGCGCACGAAGACCAATGCCCGCACCCGCAAGGGTCCGCGCAAGGCCGCCCAGTCGCTGAAGAAATAATCGGTTAGAAGGAAGCCCATGGCCAAGCAACAAACCAGCGCCGCCGCCCGCGTCCGCAAGAAAGTCCGCAAGAACATTGCCGACGGCATTGCCCACGTCCACGCGTCGTTCAACAACACCATCATCACGATCACCGACCGCCAGGGCAACGCCCTGTCGTGGGCCTCTTCCGGCGGCCAGGGGTTCAAGGGCTCGCGCAAGTCCACCCCGTTTGCTGCCCAGGTGGCCTCCGAAGTCGCCGGCCGTGCTGCCATGGAACAGGGCATCAAGAACCTGGACGTCGAGATCAAGGGTCCCGGTCCTGGCCGCGAGTCGTCGGTGCGTGCCCTGGGCGCGCTGGGCATCCGGATCACCTCGATCTCCGATGTCACCCCGGTTCCCCACAACGGTTGCCGTCCGCAGAAGCGCCGCCGCATCTGACGCGCAACCCCGCGGTTTCGCGGTATAATCAAAAGCTTTTTTCTGTCTGCCACCGCAGTGCGCTGCGGTGGCATTGTGTGTTTTAAGCCCACCGCCGGCCTCAAGCCAGACCGGCTCCCGCAATGACACCCCTGTGGTGCCGGTTGCGGCAGCAACCCGAAAGGACATCAACGTGGCACGTTACCTCGGCCCCAAGGCCAAACTCTCCCGCCGTGAAGGCTCCGACCTGCTGCTCAAGAGCGCGCGCCGCTCGATCAGCGACAAGGCCAAGTTCGACTCCAAGCCCGGCCAGCACGGCCGCATCTCCGGCCAGCGCACCTCCGACTTCGGCCTGCAGCTGCGCGAGAAGCAGAAGGTCAAGCGCACCTATGGCGTTCTGGAGCGCCAGTTCCGCCGCTACTTCGCCGAGGCCGACCGCCGCCGCGGCAACACCGGTGCCAACCTGCTGTTCCTGCTCGAATCGCGCCTGGACAATGTGGTGTTCCGCATGGGCTTTGCCTCGACCCGGGCCGAGGCCCGCCAGATGGTCTCCCACAAGGCCATCACGGTCAACGGCCAGTCGGTCAACATCCCGTCGTATTCGGTCAAGGCGGGCGACGTGGTCGCCGTGCGCGAGAAGTCCAAGAAGCAGGCCCGCGTGATCGAGGCCCTCGAATTGGCCAAGCAGATCGGGTTCCCGGGCTGGGTTGAAGTCTCGGCCGACAAGGCCGAAGGCGTCTTCAAGAAGACTCCCGACCGCGATGAATTCGGCTCGGACATCAACGAGTCGCTGATCGTCGAACTCTATTCGCGTTAATTCCGTTCCCGACGCCAGCCGCCTTGGCCAGCGTCGGGCCATGCTCCGTCTGCCTTATCGGTGTAACGAGCCGAGGGAACTGAAGGAAGTTTGAATGCTGAACAATCTGCTCAAGCCCAAGACCATCAATGTCGAGCAAGTCTCGGCCAACCGTGCCAAGGTGACGCTCGAGCCCTTCGAGCGCGGCTACGGTCACACCCTGGGCAACGCCCTGCGCCGTGTGCTGCTGTCGTCCATGGTCGGGCATGCGCCGACCGAGGTGACCATCGCGGGCGTCGTGCACGAGTATTCGTCGATCGATGGTGTGCAGGAAGACGTGGTCAACCTGCTGCTCAACCTCAAGGGCGTGGTGTTCAAGCTCCACAACCGCGACGAGGTGACCCTGAGCCTTCGCAAGGACGGTGAGGGCGTGGTGACGGCGGCCGACATCCAGACCCCGCACGATGTCGAGATCGTCAACCCCGATCACGTGATCGCCACCCTGTCGGCAGGTGCGAAGCTGGACATGCAGATCAAGGTGGAAAAGGGCCGTGGCTATGTGCCTGGCACCCTGCGCCGCAACGACGACCAGTCGCGCTCGATCGGCCGCATCATCCTTGACGCTTCGTTCTCGCCCGTCAAGCGGGTGAGCTACACCGTCGAGAGCGCCCGTGTCGAACAGCGCACGGACCTGGACAAGCTGGTGCTGGAGATCGAGACCAACGGCTCCATCGGGCCGGAAGAGGCGGTGCGCGCCTCGGCCAAGATCCTGGTCGAGCAGCTGGCGGTGTTTGCCCAGCTCGAGGGTGGCGAGTTCATCCCGGAGTCCCCGCAGCAGCGCGGCACGCCGTTCGACCCGATCCTGCTGCGTCCGGTGGACGAGCTGGAGCTGACGGTCCGCTCGGCCAACTGCCTCAAGGCGGAGAACATCTACTACATCGGTGACCTGATCCAGCGCACCGAGAACGAGCTGCTCAAGACCCCCAACCTGGGCCGCAAGTCGCTCAACGAAATCAAGGAAGTGCTGGCTTCACGTGGCCTGACCCTGGGCATGAAGCTGGAGAACTGGCCGCCCGCCGGCCTGGACAAGCACTGAGCCATCGATCCCCGTCAAACGTCTGACGACCCCTCCCAGTACCTGATCCGGCTGGGAGCAAAACACTGAAAGGAAACCGACAATGCGTCACGGACACGGACTGCGCAAACTCAACCGCACCAGCGAGCACCGCCAGGCGATGCTGCGCAACATGATGAATTCGCTGCTGACGCACGAAGTCATCAAGACCACCCTGCCCAAGGCCAAGGAGCTGCGCCGCGTGGTCGAGCCCATGATCACCCTGGCCAAGGAGCCGACCGTGGCCAACCGCCGCCTGGCGTTTGACCGCCTGCGCGACCGCGACGTCGTGGTCAAGCTGTTCAACGAACTGGGCCCCCGTTTCAAGGCCCGTCCCGGCGGCTACACCCGTATCCTGAAGATGGGCTTCCGCGTCGGTGACAATGCCCCGATGGCGCTGGTCGAGCTGGTGGACCGTCCCGAGCCGGCAGCGCAAGGTGATGCTGCCGACAAAGCGTGATATAATTTAAGGCTTGACGCGGAGTGGAGCAGCCTGGTAGCTCGTTGGGCTCATAACCCAAAGGTCGCAAGTTCAAATCTTGCCTCCGCAACCAACAAAATCAAGCACTTAGCTTGTCATCAAGGCCCACCAATCGGTGGGCTTTTTTGTGTCCGCGAAGATCCGCCGTCCGGTGCACTCCGGAGTGAATGCGCCGGCGGCCGGGTTCTGCCCGCTCGAGGGTCCTCACGTCGACAGACACCTCTGGTTGCAACTCCACCCCCATCCGCCGCGCTCCGGTTGTACAGTCAACGCTGCGCGCCGCCGGACCCGCCGTAGGCGCAGTCCAGACCATGAACCGACCGCATCGTCCCAGCGCCGAAACCCGGGAGACACCCGGCACCATGCCTCGATGGCCGAGAGCTCATGGTGTCCTCGCACTCCTGATGCTGGCCGTGGCGGGCTGTGGCGGCTCGGACGCGCCGTCGACCACCGCCGAGGCGCGCGGCCAGGTCCTGTTCTCTGCAGCCGGCGCCAACTGCGTGCAGTGCCATGTCGACGCATCCTCGCTGCGCCGGGATGCCAGCGATGCGCCCATGCTGGCTGACCGCATCGCGGCTGCGATCGCGGCGAACACGGGCCGCATGGGCGAGGCACAGTACGGATACGACAATCTGGCCCGGTCGCAGTTGCTGGACCTGTCCGCCTACCTCGTCTCACGTGCACCACAGGAGCCTGCGTCTGAGCCACCGGGCGCCTCGCCCGCGGTGGCCAGCCAGTGCACGTCGACCGGATCGTCCTCGGTCCGTACCGAGGTCTTCACCAGCGGGCTGGCCAGTCCCTGGGCAATGGCGTTCCTGCCCGACAGGCGCGTGCTGGTGAGCCAGAAGGCGGGAACCCTGGTCCTGGTGAGCGCCAACGGGGCCAGCCGGACGACCCTGGGCTGGGGACAGCCGGCGCCCGCGATCCGCGACGGCGGGCAGGGCGGCCTGCTCGACAGCAAAGCGGCGGTATTCGAGCC
>SBFS01000077.1 GCA_006227825.1 Burkholderiales bacterium
GCTGGCGCCACCATAAAATTCCACAATGTATATTATGTTAAGTTACCCCGGCAGCAGCCATGGTCCCAGCCCTGGACCGATCCGCCCGGTCCAAGCGGCAGGCAGCCCAAAGGTTTGAGAGGCAATGCCCCCGGGTAAACGCCGAGCCCCGCCGCGCCAGAACGCCTTCCCCGAGGCATAGAATTTGCAGGCGACTCCGGCAGGTGTCTACCTGCTTCCGTTCCAACCGCACAAGAAGGATTTCCTCCATGAAAAAGACCCTGCTGGCCATCGCCCTGGCCGCCGGCACCGCCCTGAACTTCGCCTCCGCTGCCGAACTCAAGGTCGCGATCGACGCGACCTACGAGCCCTTCACCTACAAGACCCCTGACGGCAAGCCCACCGGTTTCGACGTGGACATCGCCAAGGCGCTTTGCGAGCAGATCAAGCGCACATGCGTGTTCGTGGAGCAGCCCTGGGACTCCATGATTCCCGGCCTGCTGGCGCGCAAGTACGACGTCATCATCAGCTCCATGTCGATCACCGAAGAGCGCATGAAGCGGATCGACTTCACGAACAAGTACTACAACACCCCTTCGGTGGTGGTCCTGAAGAAAGGCGAAAAGCTGGGCAACGATTTCGCCGAGATCAAGGGCAAGCGCCTGGGTGTCCTCAAGAGCAGCACGCAGGAAAAGTTCGCGCTGGGCGAACTCAAGCCCCTGGGCGCCGTGATCGTGCCCTACGAGGCGCAGGACCAGGTCTACCTGGACATCAAGTCAGGCCGTCTGGACGGCACCGTCGCCGACACGGTGGAAGTCTCCGGCGGCTTCCTCAGCAAGGAAGGCGGCGACGCCTTTGCCTTTGCGGGGCCGATGCTGGACGACCCCAAGTTCAACAAGTACTTCGGCATCGGCGCCGGTGTGGCCCTGCGCAAGGGCCAGACCAAGCTCAAGGATGAGCTCAACGCCGCCATCAAGACGATCCGCGACAACGGCACCTACGCGAAGATCAACAGCAAGTACTTCAGCTTCGACGTCTACGGGAAGTAACGGCGCTCCGTGCTTCCCTACTTCCTGAACATCCTCGAAGGGGCGCTGCTGACCGTCGCCGTCTCGCTGTGTGCGCTGGCGGTGGCGGTGGCCCTGGGCTTTCTGGGCGCCGGCGCCAAGCTGTCGGGGAACCGGCTGCTGTGGGCAGTCGCCACGGCCTACACCACCGTGGTGCGCGGCATCCCCGAACTGGTGCTGATGCTGCTGGTCTTCTACGGCGGCACGATCGGCCTCAATCACCTGCTGGAGGTGATGGGCAGCGAGGCGGTGGTGGACATCAACCCGTTCATGGCCGGCGTGATCACCATCGGGTTCATCTACGGCGCCTACATGACCGAGGTGTTCAGGGGGGCCATCATCTCGGTTCCCAAGGGCCAGTCGGAAGCGGCGCGGGCCTACGGCATGGGTGTGATGCAGACCTTCGTGCGCATCACCCTGCCCCAGATGGTCCGCTACGCCCTGCCCGGCTTCACCAACAGCTGGCTGGTCCTCATCAAGGCCACCGCCCTGGTCAGCCTCATCGGCCTGCAGGACATGACCTTCCTGGCCAAGCAGGCCAGCTCGGCCACGCGCGAGCCGTTCATCTTCTTCCTGTTCACCGCGGCCCTGTTCCTGGCCTACACATCGGCCTCGCTGTTCGTGCTCAACCGGCTCAATGCGCGCTACAGCCTGGGCGTGCGCAAGAGGGGCCAGTGACATGGAATGGTCGGTCATATTCGAGCCGGACACCCTGGCACTGTACGCAGAGGGTGCTGTCACCACGTTCCAGTTGCTGGCCCTGTCGCTGGCGGCGGGCGGCGTGCTGGCACTGGCCTTCGCACTGGCACTCACAGGCCCCTGGGCCTGGCTGCGCTGGCTGGTCGGCAGCTACACCTTCGTCATTCGCGGCACGCCCCTGCTGATCCAGGTCTACCTGATCTATTACGGCCTGGCCCAGCTCGAATGGATCCAGGCCCGCTGGGATGACGTCTGGCCCTGGACCCATTTCAAGGAGCCGTTTTTCTGCGCGCTGCTGGCCTTCACCCTGAACACGGCCGGCTACACCGCTGAAATGCTCGCCGGCGCCATCCGCGAGACCGATGCCGGCGAAATCGAGTCTGCGCAGGCCTTCGGCATGTCCCGCTGGCAGGTCATGACCCAGGTTGTCCTGCCCAGCGCCCTGCGCCGAACCCTGCCGGCCTACAGCAACGAGGTGGTCATGATGCTGCACGGCACGAGCCTGGCCAGCGCGGTGCCCGCCATGATGGACATCACGGGAGCCGCCAGCCGCATCTATTCGGACTACTACCTGCCTTTCGAGGCCTACATCGCGGCCGCCGTGCTCTACCTCCTGGCCACCTTCTGCCTCATCGGCCTGTTCCGGCTGGCAGAGAAGCGGCTGCTGGCCCATCTGGCTCCCCGGAGGCAGTAGCGAACATGCCCGTCACGCGAAACCACGTCCTGGCCGACGCAAGCATAGGCTCCTCCCGCCGGCTGACGAGCTGGCATTTCGGCTCTCCCGGGTCGGGCACCAAGGCATACATCCAGGCCAGTCTCCATGCCGACGAGCTGCCCGGGATGCTGGTGGCACACCACCTCAGGCAGAGGCTGGCCATCCTCGAAAGCGAAGGCCGCCTGCAGGGCGAGGTCGTGCTGGTCCCCGTGTCCAACCCCATCGGCCTGTCCCAGGGCATCCTGCACAGGCCCCTGGGCCGTTTCGAGGCCCTCAGCGGCGAGAACTTCAACCGCAACCACCTGCAATGGTTCGACCGGGTTCGTGCCCGGGTGGAGCCCGGCCTCAATGACGACCCGGCACACAATGTCCGCGTCATCCGTCAGGCCCTGGGCGCCGAAATCGACGCCCTGCCCGAACCCACGGAGCTGGCCTCGCTGCGCAAGTGCCTGATCCGGCTGGCCCACGACGCCGACCTGGTGCTGGACCTGCATTGCGATGCCGAGGCGGTGCTGCACCTCTATGTCCAGACCCCCGGCTGGCCCAGACTGCAGCCGCTGGCGCAATACCTCGGTGCCGAGGCCGTGCTGCTGAACCAGCAACCGGGCGGGCACAGCTTCGACGAAGCCCTGGGCGGCCCCTGGTGGCAGCTGGCCGAACACTTCGCCGGCCGCCACCCCATACCCATCGCCTGCGTGGACACCACGGTCGAGCTCAGGGGCCAGGCCGATGTGTCCCATGAGCATGCGGCCAGTGACGCCCAGGCCATCCTCGACTATCTGCAGCACGAAGGTGTGGTCAGCGGGCAGGCGCCAGCCCCCCCTCCCCTGCGGTGCCAGGCCACGCCACTGGCGGGCTCCGAAAACATCGTCGCGCCGCACGCGGGCCTGATCGTGTTTGCCCGCTCGCCGGGCGACCGGCTCGAAAAGGGCGACCTCGTTTGCGAGATCATCGATCCGCTGGCGGACCGGGTGACACCGGTTCGGGCGAGTGTGTCCGGCGTCCTCTACGCCAGAACCCATTTGCGTTATGCCACCCGGGGCATGGATCTGGCGGACATCGCCGGATCGACGCCGTTTCGCACCGGATGGCTGCTCAGCGCCTGAAAGGACTTCCATTGACTCCATCACCGTCGGGCATCCAGCTTGAAGTTCTGGACCTTTACAAGAGCTACGGCCAGGTCGAAGTGCTCAAGGGCGTCTCGCTGACCGCGCGCGCGGGCGACGTCATCAGCATCATTGGCTCGTCGGGCTCGGGCAAGAGCACCCTGCTGCGGTGCATCAATCTGCTGGAGCGCCCCAACAAGGGCCGGATCATCGTGGCGGGCGAGGAGCTCCGGCTGGCCCCGGCGCGCGATGGCCAGTTGCAGGCTGTCGATGCCCGCCAGCTCCAGTCGGTGCGCACCCGGCTGGCCATGGTGTTCCAGCATTTCAACCTGTGGGCGCACATGACCGTGCTGCAGAACGTCATCGAGGCGCCCGTTCACGTGCTCGGCATTGCCCGCGGCCAGGCGGTCGAGACAGCCAGACGCTACCTCGAACTTGTCGGGCTGCGCGGTGTGGAAGACCGCTACCCGGCCCACCTCAGCGGCGGCCAGCAGCAGCGCGTGGCCATTGCGCGGGCATTGGCGGTCGAGCCCGCGGTGATGCTCTTCGACGAGCCGACCAGCGCGCTGGACCCCGAGCTGGTGGGCGAAGTCCTTCGCGTCATGAAGCTGCTGGCCGAAGAGGGACGGACGATGCTGGTGGTCACCCACGAGATGGCTTTCGCCCGGGAGGTGTCCAACCACGTGGTCTTCCTGCACCAGGGCCGGATCGAGGAAGAAGGCGTGCCTGCCGAGGTGCTCTCGCGCCCCCGCAGCGAGCGGCTGGCCCAGTTTCTCAGCGGCAACCTCAAATGACCCCCGCCCGCCGCCGGCAGGGACCCCGGTGAAGCCCTGCCTGGCGCCTCAGGGCTGCCGGGCGTGTCCCAGCACCATGGCACCGTCCACCAGGCGGAAGGACACCGTGGGCGAACTGAAGTCGGTGAACGGCGTGCCCATGGCGATTTCGCCATCGCTGTGCAGCAGGCACTCCTGGCGACGCAGCGAGATGACGTTGTCGGTGCCGGCAAAGCGCACCCAGGTGCCGTAGCTGCTGACATCCTCGAGCACGTAGTTGCCCGAGCGGATGTCCAGGGTGGCGTGGATGCGCGAGACCCTGGGGTCGTTGACGATGAAGTCGGCCTCCGGAATGCGGCCGATCTTGATCGGAAGGTCGGTGATGTCGAAGGCACGGCTGGCATCGAGCCAGCCCAGCTGGATGCCGCCGAACACCGACTCGGCGTTGGTGGACATCGCATGCAGGTCGGAGGGCAGCGTCAGGAACTCCGAGAGCATCTCGGGCTGCCACTCGATGCGGAAAACCTCGCACGGCTCGGCCCGCCCCTTGATGCGCATCGGTCCCAGGCTGCGGCTCCTGACGCCGTGGCGGGCGCCGAGCTTGCGGATCACGGTGTCCGTCACCAGGATCTGCTCCGGGCCCGCCAGATCGCTCAGGCGCGATGCGACGTTGACGGCATCGCCGAAGCAGTCGCCATCGACCTGCACCACCTGGCCGCGGGCCATGCCGATCTGCATCTGCAGCTTCAGGCGCTTGGGCCACTGGGCCACGCGCTGGGAGTGCTCCTGCTGGATCTGGGTCATGGTCTCGACCGCGAGCCGGTTGTTGCTGAACGACAGCAGCACCCCGTCACCCAGCATCTTGACGACCTTGCCTCCGTGCTCCAGGCCGACGGCGCCGATCCACTGGGTCAGCTTGGTCACCGCCCGGGTGGCCCGGTCATTGCCCAGCGTCTCGAAAACCGAGACGCTGCCGGTCAGGTCGACGAAGGCAATGGTGAGTTCAGCCATGGAAAGGTAAGAACAAAATCTGATTACAACACATCACCCACCCGCTTCCGATGCGATCCCGGGCATCCTCCGGCGTGAGAACTGTGTCACGGATGTCGCCCCGGAGACGGGCCGCGGCCGCCGCCGGGTGGCCAATTCCTGCCTTTGGTCAGGTGTGCCATCGCACTACAGCCTGCCCGGCGCTTGCCCGCAAAAACCCGCTTTCTACTGCCAAGGTATGCATGTGTTTCAGAAAGCAAATGAAACTTGGCTGGTAAATCTTTGATTCACCTGTTGTTTTTTCGGATTTTTGTCGCGTTTGCACGCTTGCCAGACAGGGGCGGGACGTTTATTGTTGAGGCACAAGAACAGCGTCGTTGAGGATTTCATCATGCGTTTCATCAAGCCAGGCTTGCGCAACAGCATCTCTGCCCTGCTGGGAACCGAAGTGCGCCGGGCCTCGCCCGAAGCACTGGAGCCGGTGCGCCAGGCAATGCTGGACGTGCTGGGCGAGGAAGGCGCAAGGCTTCACCCTCAACTGAGCTACAAGCTGCGCTATCTGCACGACGCCCACGCCCTGTGGTATGCCCGTGCCGATGTGGTCGCGGCGCTCAGCAGCATCCACGGCGAGGTCAAGGCCGTGAGCATGGTTCAGTCCCTCACGCCGGTGTTCCGGGGCCTGGTCCCCAGGAGCCTGATGGACGCCTCCAGCCGCCAGCGTCACTGAGCCGGCACCCCGCCGCCGCCCCGCCTTTTCATCCCCAGTACAACAGGGCATCCCTGCCTTCGACCATCAGCGAGACGCGCTGCCCCACCGGCAGCAGCACCTTGGTCGGGACATGGCCGAACGGAAGCCCGGTCAGCACGGGCACTTTCACCTTCGACCGCAGCCAGTCCACCACCGTCTGCATCCTGAACCCCCGGTCGTGGGGCACCGTCTTGTAGCGGGTGAAGGCGCCCAGCAGAACGGCCTTCTGGCGCGCCAGCACACCGGCGTGCAGCAGTTGCGTGAGCTGCCGCTCGATCCGGTAAGGGTGCTCGTTGACGTCCTCCAGGAACAGCACGCCGGAGCGCACCGCGGGCAGAAAGGGCGTTCCGACGAGTCCGCTCAGCACCGACAGGTTGCCGCCCCACAGCACGCCCCGGTCGACCCGCACCGACAGCCCGGTGTCATCGCCCGGGGCGGGCAGCGCACGCTGGTCAGCGGCAGGGATGCGCCAGCCACTGCCCTCGCCCTGCCCGACCAGGAGGTCGTCGAAGCAGGCTTGCATGATTTCGTCGGGCTGCTCGGCCCCGAAGTCCTCCCCCAGGGCGGGACCTGCCCAGGTGGTGGCACCGGTTCTTGCCAGCAGGGCACACTGCAGGGCCGTGAAGTCGCTGAGTCCGACAAACTGCGTTCCCCTGCCGATCGCCCTCTCCAGCTGGCGGTACGGCAACTCCGGCAGGATGCGGGTCAGTCCGTAGCCGCCCCGGGAGATCAGGGCCACATCGGCGCCGCTGGCCGCGGCCCTGCCGATGGCCGCCACCCGGGTCGCATCGTCGCCGGCAAACCGGAGGTGGCTGGCCAGCGCCGCCTCGTCGATCTCGACCTCGTGTCCCTGGGCCTGCAGGCGCCGGACACCGCGCCGGAACGCCGCCTTGTCGCGCACGGCGCTCGACGGCGAGTAGATGTAGATGTGGCTCATGCGCTTTCCTTGAAATGATCGAGGGCGAGCGCGGCCACCGCCTCGCCATGCTCCTGGACGAAATGACCGGCCTCGGGCAGCAGCACGGGCGGCGGGCAACCCCGGATGTCGGCCTGCAGGGGCCGCATCACCGCCTCTCCGAGCACCGGGTCACGCTGGCCGATGACCATCAGCGAGCGCCCCTGCCAGCGCTCCCTCCAGAACAGGCGGGCCTCGCGCGAGATGGCAGCACCCTCGCTGTCGGGAAATTCGGGCACCATCTCCGGAAAGGCCCGCAGCGCGGCCCGGTGGCCCCGGTCCGGAAACGGCGCGTTGTAGGCCTGGCACTCGGCATCGCTCAGGTGGGCGTTGCCACGCTTGAACAGGCGCGCCACGTCGAAGTCCGGCTGGCGCCGGCACATCTCCCGCCAGTCCAGAAAACCCGGCGACAACGCCTGTTCGCCGGTGGCCAGCAAGGTGTTCATCACCAGCAGGCCGCGGTAGCGATGGGGCGCCGCCATCGGCAGCGTCAGACCGAGCAGCCCCCCCCAGTCCTGGACCACCAGCACCACGTGGCGAAGGTCCAGGCGCTCGACCAGCTCCAGCAGAACCTGCCGGTGCCAGCCGAAGCGGTGGAAGGCGTCCTTCTTCGGTTTGTCGCTCTTGCCGAAACCGGGCATGTCGGGCGCCACCACGCGGTCCCCGGCGGACACGAACGCCGGGATCATGCGCCGGTACAGGTAGCTCCAGGCCGGGTTGCCGTGCAGGCACAGCCAGGTGCGGGCGGCATCGGCAGGCCCCTCGTCCAGGTAGTGCATGCGAAGCCCCGCCAGCGCCGGCAGGTCGCTCACATGGTGTGGCGCCCAGGGATAGCCGGGCAGGCCTTCGAAGCGCCCATCGGGCGTGCGCACCGCGTCCTCGCGCAGCGGGTGGGCATCGACCTTCTGCGCCGCCCGGCGATCCCGGAAGAAGCCGCTGAGCATGGTGCCGCACTCCCGGGCCAGCACGCCCCCGTGCACGGCGGTCTGGTGGTTCAGGCGCGCGTCGGCAAACAGGTCCAGAACCGACCCCGCTGCGCCGGTCTTGGGGTCGGTGGCACCGAAGACCACCCGCCGCAGCCGGGCATGCAGCATGGCCCCGCTGCACATCGCGCAGGGCTCCAGCGTGACATACAGGTCGCATTCGTCGAGACGGTAGTTCGACAGGGCCTGCGCGGCCTCGCGCAAGGCCACGATTTCTGCGTGAGCGGTCGGGTCGTGACCGGACACGGGCGCGTTGCGCCCCCGGCCGACCACCTGCCCCTGATGCACGACCACGGCACCGACCGGCACTTCGCCGGCGGCCGCGGCGGCCGCGGCCTGTTGCAGCGCCAGGCGCATCCAGGCTTCATCGGCCGTCTCGGTCGGGGCGGG
>SBFS01000153.1 GCA_006227825.1 Burkholderiales bacterium
TCGGGCAGGAACATGTTCTTCTCGGGGTCGAAGAACTGCTCGATGGTGCGGGTCTCGATCAGGCCGTTGGCCTTGAGGGCGCGGTAGATGTCCTGCGCCAGCTGGTGGTTCTCGGGGCCGTCGGTGCTGTGCCAGTTGTCGAAGCCGATGTGGAAACCGTCGAGGTAGGGCTTGCGGCCGGCAGCGATGTCGGCCACGAACTGCTGCGGCGTCTTGCCGGCCTTTTCGGCCGCGATCATGATCGGCGCGCCGTGCGCATCGTCGGCGCAGACAAAGTGCACCTCGTGGCCGCGCATGCGCTGGAAACGCACCCAGATGTCGGCCTGGATGTATTCCATGATGTGGCCGATGTGGAAATGGCCGTTGGCGTAGGGCAGGGCGGTGGTGACGAACAGGCGGCGCTGGCTCATGGCAGCATTCTTTCGGTCGGCTGGGGAAAACCCCCGATTTTAGGTGCCTATGCCCTCATGGGCCTTGGGTGAATCGGGCCGGCCGATGCGCACGGGTAGACTCCGGCATCATCACAGAAGCGCTTGCCGCCCAACAGGAGACCTCATTCCATGGCCGTCGACCAACCAGCCCTGCTGCAGGCCCTGCAGGCCGTCATCGATCCGAACACCGGCAAGGACTTCGTGTCCACCAAGGCGGTCAGGAACCTGCTGGTGCAAGACGGCGACGTGTCCTTCGATGTCGAGCTGGGCTATCCGGCCAAGAGCCAGATCCCGGCCCTGCGCCGCGCCCTCGTGGCCGCCGCCAGGCAGGTGCCCGGGGTCGAGAACGTCTCGGTGAACCTGCAGATCAGGATCATCGCCCATGCCGTTCAGAGGGGCGTTCAGCTGCTGCCCAACGTGAAGAACATCGTCGCGGTGGCCTCGGGCAAGGGAGGGGTGGGCAAGAGCACCACCACCGTCAACCTGGCGCTGGCCCTGGCGGCCGAAGGTGCGCGCGTCGGCATCCTGGACGCCGACATCTACGGTCCGAGCCAGCCCATGATGATGGGCATCGAGGGCAAGCCCGAGAGCACCGACGGCAAGACCATGGAGCCGCTGGAGAACCATGGCGTCCAGGTTATCTCCATCGGCTTCCTGGTGGACAAGGACCAGGCCATGATATGGCGTGGCCCCATGGCCACGCAGGCGCTGGAGCAACTGCTGCGGCAGACGAACTGGAAGGATCTGGACTACCTGCTGGTGGACATGCCGCCCGGCACCGGCGACATCCAGCTCACGCTGTCGCAGCGGGTGCCGATCACCGGAGCGGTGATCGTGACGACGCCGCAGGACATCGCGCTGCTCGACGCGCGCAAGGGCATCAAGATGTTCGAGAAGGTGGGCGTTCCCATCCTGGGGGTCGTGGAGAACATGGCGGTCTACTGCTGTCCCAACTGCGGTCATGTGGAGCACATTTTCGGCGCCGACGGCGGGAAGAACATGGCGGCCGAGTACGAGACGGATTACCTGGGCTCGCTGCCGCTGAACATGTCCATCCGCGTCCAGGCCGACAGCGGCACACCGACGGTGGTGGCCGAGCCGGACAGCGAGATCGCCGGCATCTACAAGACGGTGGCGCGCCAGGTGGCGATCAAGATCGCGGCCAAGGCGAAGGATTTTTCCAGCAAGTTCCCGAGCATCAAGATCTCCAAGGACAGCTGAGGCCGCGCCCGGCTGGCCCGACCGGGCGGGAGACAAGGCCGCGGGGTCAGGGCGCCCGGTTCTCCATCTCGCGCAGCCGGAAGCGCTGGATCTTTCCGGTGGCGGTCTTGGGCAGTTCCGGCACGAACTCCACGAACCTGGGGTACTTGTAGGGCGCCAGCCGGTCCTTCACGAAGGCCTGCAGTTCCGGTTCGGTGGTGGCCTGTCCCGGCCGCAGCACCACGAAGGCCTTGGTCTTGGTCAGTCCGTCATCGTCGGTCTTGCCGATGACCGCCGCCTCCAGCACAGCCGGGTGCTGCACCAGCGTCGCCTCGACCTCGAACGGACTGACATAGATGCCGCTGACCTTGAGCATGTCGTCGTTGCGGCCGGCGTAGGTGTAGTAGCCGTCGGCATCCCGGCTGTATTTGTCGCCGCTCCTGGTCCAGGCGCCCTGGAAGGTGTCGCGCGACTTGGCCCGGTTGTTCCAGTACATCAGTGCGGCGCTGGGCCCCTGGATGTAGAGGTCGCCGATCTGGTCATGGCCGGTGATCACGCTGCCGTCTTCGTCCCGCAGTTGCACCTCGTAGCCGGGCACCGCCTTGCCGGTGGTGCCGTAGCGCACGTCGCCCGGCCGGTTCGACAGGAAAATGTGCAGCATCTCGGTGCTGCCGATGCCGTCGATGATCTCGCAGCCGAAGCGTGCCGTCCAGCGCTCGCCGATGTCGCGCGGCAGGGCTTCGCCGGCCGAGGAGCACAGGCGCAGCGCCACCTGGTCGCGGGTGGGCAGGTCGGGGCTGGCCAGCATGCCGCCATAGCCGGTGGGGGCGCCGCAGAACACCGTGGGCCGGTGCTCCACCAGGCGTTTGAACACCGCCGGCGGCGTGGGCCGCTCGGCCATCAGGACCACGCTGGCGCCAACCGACAGCGGGAACGACAGCGCGTTGCCCAGGCCATAGGCAAAGAACAGCTTGGCGGCGGAGAACACGACATCGGTCTCGCGCAGGCCCAGCACGCCCCTGCCATACAGCTCGGCCGTCCAGTACAGGTTGGCCTGGGTGTGCACGGTGCCCTTGGGCGAGCCGGTGGAACCGCTGGAATACAGCCAGAACGCGGGTTCGTCCGCATGGGTGTCGGCACCTTGCCCCGGCGCCTGGGCGCCGACCCAGGCGGCCCAGTCGTGCGCGCCGGCCGGCAGTTCCTGCCCGCGCGACACCACGACGTGCCGCACCTCGTTGGGGGTGCTGTCCATGGCACTGCGGATCGCGGGCAGCAGGGCTCCCGAGACCAGCACCGCCTGGGCACGGCTGTCGGCCAGCATGTAGGCATAGTCCGTGGCGGTCAGCAGCGTGTTGACGCAGACCGGCACCACACCGGCGTGCAGCGCACCCAGGAAGCTGACCACCCAGTCGCTGCTGTCGTGCATCAGCAGCAGCACGCGGTCTTCGCGGCGCAGGCCCAGCGCGGACAGTGCGGCCGAGCAGCGTTGCACCTGCTCACCCAACTGGCCGTAGCTGAGGGTGCCTGCGTCGTCGATCAGTGCCGGCCTGTCCGCGCGTCCTGCATTCATTCCGATGAGGTGGCGGGCGAAGTTGAAGCGGTCTGGCGGCGGTGCGATGTCGTGCTGGCTCATGGCTTGTCTCCTGTGTTCTGTGTTCCGGGTTCTCTGAAGGACTTCAGGGTTTGAATGCCACGCCCGTCCTGGCCAGGGCGTCCAGGGCGGCGCTGCTGGCCTGCACGGCGCTGCGCCGGTGGTAGAAGCCCAGCGCGCGCAGACCGCCGAGTTCCTCTCCGCCGCCTGCACGGCCGGGGCCGCCGTGCAGGCTCATGGGCATCACGTTGCCGTGGCCGGTCTGGCTGGCTGCCACGTCGGGACTGATGGCGTGCACCCGGCCGTGGCTGTCGGCCAGCTCGGCTGCGGCCCGGGCGATGAAGGCCGGGTCTTCGCTGTAGACCGAGGCCACCAGCGAGCCCTCGCCACGGCGGATGAGCTCGAACGCCTGCTCTTCACTGTCGTAGGGCATGAGGGTGGCCACCGGGCCGAACACCTCGACCTCGTGCAGCACCTTCGCCTTGACCGGGTCCTGCGAGCCCAGCAGCACCGGAGCCACGCAGGCGGCCACGGCCGCGTCGGCGTCCACCAGCCCGACCGCCGCGCCGTCATGCAGCACCTCGGCCTCGGTCTTCAGGTGTGCGATGCCGGCCAGCACGCCGTCGTGCTGCTCGCGGCTGACCAGGGCGCCCATGCGCACCGATTCGTTGCGCGGGTTGCCCACCGTGGTCCTGGCCAGCCGGGTGCTCATGGCTGCCGCGGTGGCGGCATAGAGCGCGCGCGGGACGAAGATGCGGCGGATGGCGGTGCACTTCTGGCCGCTCTTGACGGTCATTTCGCGCACCACCTCCTTGACCAGCAGGTTGAAGGCTTCGCTGCCGTCGGTGGCCGCCGGGTCGAGCAGGGCGCTGTTGAGGCTGTCGGCCTCGATGTTGCAGCGCACGGAAGCGCCTGCCACCGCCGGGTGGCTGCGGATCAGGCGTGCCGTCTCGGCCGAGCCGGTGAAGCTGACCACGTCAAAAGGTTGCAGCTGGTCCATCAGCCCGGCCGACGAACCGCAGACGACCGACAGGGCACCGTTTGGCAGCACGCCGGCCTTCACCACGTCCTCCACCATGCGCTGGGTCAGCCAGGCGGTGGCGGTGGCCGGCTTGACGATCACCGGCACGCCCGACAGCAGGGCGGGCGCCGCCTTTTCCCACAGGCCCCAGCTGGGGAAGTTGAACGCGTTGATGAACAGCGCCACACCGCGCGTGGGCAGCAGCACATGCTGGGTCTGGAACACCGGGTCCTTGCCCATGCGGATGCGATCGCCGTCGAGCAGGCAGGTGGCGTCTCCCAGGGCCTCCCCCTGCCTGGCGTAGTAGCCGAGCGTGAAGATGCCGCCGTCGATGTCCACCGCGGAGTCGTTCTTCACGGTGCCGCAGTTGCGCGTGGCAATGTCGTAGTAGGCGTCCCGGTTGGCCTGCAGCACCTTGACCACCTCGCCCAGCATCGCCGCGCGCTGGCCGTAGCTCATGGCGCGCAGGGCGTTGCCGCCCTGGTCGCGGGCGAAGGCAAAGCCCTCGGCCAGGTCGAGTCCGGTGTTGTCGACCCGGACCAGCGGGGTGCCCAGCACCGGATCGAGCAGGGTGCTTCCCCGGCCATGGCCGGTTTGCCAGCGTCCGGCCAGAAAGTTGGGCAGCAGGGGGGTGTCGGTGGTGTGGCTCATGGATGGGATGCAGTGGTTTGCGCAAATGCCGTGGTCACGGCGGTCGAATGGCGGTATAAATGCATTATCTTGCGTCTTGCCGAGTATGCATTAAAGTGCATGTTGCAGGACGAACCGATGACTAGGGTTTACCCTTGATTTCAACCCTTGCTGACGAAAGGCGCCCGCGCCATGACCTCCACCGACACGCTCGTGCCCGCTGCGGCTCCCGCCGCCACCGATGAGGCCGAAGAGCGCCATCCTTTCCTGGTGGCCCTGGGCGATCGGGTGCGCACCCTGCGCTCGCGCAAGGGGATGACGCGCAAGGCAGTCGCGATCGCGGCGGACGTGTCCGAACGGCACCTGGCCAACCTGGAGTACGGCACCGGCAACGCCTCCATCCTGGTGCTGCTGCAGGTGGCGCAGGCGTTGCACTGCTCACTGGCCGAACTGATCGGCGATGTCACCACCTCCTCGCCCGAATGGTTGCTGATCCGGGAGTTGCTGCAGGGTCGAAGCGAGGCCGACCTGCGGCGTGCACGCCTGCAACTGGTGGACCTGCTGGGCGCCGGCGGCGGTGTCGATGCGCAGGGCCGTCAGGCGCGCGTGGCCCTGATCGGGCTGCGCGGAGCAGGCAAGTCCACGCTGGGGCAACGTCTGGCCGACGACCTGGGTTTCCCGTTCATCGAACTCTCGCGCGAGATCGAGCAGTTTGCCGGCTGCAGCATCAGCGAGATCCACAACCTCTATGGGGCCAACGCCTACCGCCGGTACGAACGGCGGGCCCTCGAGGAGGCGATCCAGATCTACCCCGAGGTGGTGATTGCCACGCCGGGGGGGCTGGTGGCCGATTCGGCCAACTTCAACCTGCTGCTGCAGCATTGCACCACGGTGTGGTTGCAGGCCGATCCGGCCGACCACATGGGACGCGTCGCCGCGCAGGGCGACATGCGGCCGATGGCCGCCAGCCGCGAGGCCATGGAAGACCTCAAGCGCATCCTCGAAGGCCGCGCCGCGTTCTACTCCAAGGCCGACCTCAGCTTCAACACCAGTGCGCAGCCGCTGGAGGAGAGCTTCATCCGTCTGCGCCGGGAAGTCCGGCATCTGCTGAGGCTGCCAGCCTGACCGGCTGACCGCGGGTAAACACTTAGATGTGTGCACTAAAATGCATTTGACTTCGGGTCAGAATATGCACTATTATTCACCTCATGCCGCGCCATCCGGTGCACCTTGCCGAACCTGAGGAGACCCCCATGACCGCCACCAGCCCCCGTGTCGACTACCAGACCGACCCTTCCCGCTACCAGCACGTGCAGCTGTCGTTTGACGGCTCCATTGCCACGCTGTCGCTGGCGATCAATGAAGACGCCGGACTGCGGCCCGGCTACAAGCTCAAGCTCAACAGCTACGACCTGGGCGTGGACATCGAGCTGCACGACGCGCTGCAGCGCATCCGCTTCGAGCACCCCGAGGTCAAGTCGGTGGTGGTCACCAGCCTGAAGGACCGCGTGTTCTGCTCGGGCGCCAACATCTTCATGCTGGGCCTGTCCAGCCACGGCTGGAAAGTCAATTTCTGCAAGTTCACCAACGAAACCCGCAACGGCATCGAAGACAGCAGCCAGCACAGCGGCCTGAAGTTCGTGGCCGCGCTCAACGGCGCGTGCGCCGGCGGCGGCTACGAGCTGGCCCTGGCCTGCGACGAGATCGTGCTGGTCGACGACCGTTCCAGCGCCGTGAGCCTGCCCGAGGTGCCGCTGCTGGGTGTGCTGCCCGGCACCGGCGGCCTGACCCGCGTGACCGACAAGCGCCATGTCCGCCACGATCTGGCCGACATCTTCTGCACCAGCGTCGAAGGCGTGCGCGGCCAGAAGGCCGTGGACTGGCGCCTGGTCGACGCCATCGCCAAACCGGCGGTGTTCCAGCAGGCGGTGCGCGAGCGCGCCGAGAAGCTGGCCGCCGGCAGCCACCGCGGGGCCGCGGGGGCCAAGGGCGTCGCCCTGACCCCGCTGAACCGCAGCATCGAGGCAGACCGCCTGGTCTACACGAACGTGACGGTCGAGATCGACCGCGCCAGGCGTGTTGCCACCTTCACCGTCAAGGCGCCGCAGGGTGCGCAGCCGACCGACCTCGCCGGCATCGAGGCCCTGGGCGCCAACTGGTACGCGCTGCAGATGGCGCGCGAGCTGGACGACGCCATCCTGCACATGCGCACCAACGAACTGGACATCGGCACCTGGCTGCTCAAGACCGAAGGCGACAGCGCGGCCGTGCTGGCCAACGATGCCCTGATGCTGGCGAACAAGGACCACTGGTTCGTCAACGAGACCATCGGCATGCTGCGCCGCACCTTCGCCCGCCTGGACGTGTCCTCGCGCAGCCTGTTCGCCCTGCTGGAGCCGGGTTCGTGCTTTGCCGGCACGCTGGCCGAGCTGGCTTTCTGCGCCGACCGCGCCTACCAGCTGGTGCTGCCCGACGAGCCCGGCAAGCAGCCCACCCTGACCCTGGGTGAAATGAACTTCGGCTACCTGCCCATGGTCAACGGCCAGAGCCGCCTGCAGCGCCGTTTCTACGAGGAGGCCGGCCCGATGGAGGCCGCCCGCGGCGCCATCGGCCAGTCGCTGGACGGCGACGCCGCCCTGAAGCTGGGCCTGGTCACCGCCGCGCCCGACGACATCGACTGGGCCGACGAGATCCGCCTGGCGCTGGAAGAGCGCGCCGCCATGTCCCCCGACGCGCTGACCGGCCTGGAAGCCAACCTGCGCTTTGCCCAGAAGGAGAACATGTTCACCCGCATCTTCGGCCGCCTGACCGCCTGGCAGAACTGGATATTCCAGCGCCCCAATGCCGTCGGCGAAAAAGGCGCGCTGAAGGTTTACGGCAAAGGCGACAAGGCCCAGTTCGACTGGAACCGCGTCTAAACAGAAGCCTCGTTGTGCGGTGGGTTTCCCGGTGGAGCCAGCCGCAACCGAACAACAGTCCACCGATCGAGACAACAGCAGGAGCACCCCCATGTCCGGTATCAACTACAGCGAGAAGATCCCCAACAACGTCAACCTCAGCGAAGACCGCACGCTGCAGCGCGCGCTGGAGCACTGGCAGCCCAACTACCTGCAGTGGTGGCAGGACATGGGCCCCGAAGGCTCGCAGAACTTCGATGTCTACCTGCGCACGGCGGTCAGCGTCGACCCGCAGGGCTGGGCCCAGTTCGGACATGTCAAGATGCCCGACTACCGCTGGGGCATCTTCCTGAACCCCGCCGAGCAGGACCGCAAGATCCACTTCGGTGACCACATGGGCGAGGCGGCCTGGCAGGACGTGCCTGGCGAGCACCGCGCCAACCTGCGCCGCATCATCGTCACCCAGGGCGACACCGAGCCGGCGTCCGTGGAGCAGCAGCGCCACCTGGGCCTGACCTGCCCCAGCCAGTACGACCTGCGCAACCTGTTCCAGGTCAACGTGGAAGAAGGCCGCCACCTGTGGGCCATGGTCTACCTGCTGCACAAGTACTTCGG
>SBFS01000170.1 GCA_006227825.1 Burkholderiales bacterium
CTGCGCTTCTTCATACAGGAAGGGGAAGTTCTCGGCCCGGGGTTCGAGAAAGAAGTCGAACGGGTTGTATACCGCCATCTCGACCACGAGGTCGACCGTGACCCTGAACTCGGTGGTCGGCTCCGGGAACACCAGCCGGGCCTGGTAGTTGGCGAACGGGTCCTGCTGCCAGTTGATGAAGTGCGTGGCCGGTTCGATTTTCTGCGAGTAGGCCAGCACCTTGGTGCGGCTGTGGGGGGCCGGCCGCAAACGCACCACCTGGGGTCCGAGCCGGACCGGACGGTCGTACCGGTAATGGGTGATGTGGCTCAGGGCGACGTGGATGGCCATGCGAGAGACTTTCGACGGGAGGAGGGACTTGGATCAGAAGGCGGGCGGACAGGCAAAGCCGCATTCAGAGACTAGCAAGTCTCGCGCCATTTGTCTTGCGCAGGCTTCCAGGCCGGCACACGCCGGGGTCCCGGTGCTGCTGGCCTGGATCGCGGGCGTGGCCCTGCAGCTTCAGCAGCCGGTGCTGTGGCCGCTGTCCGTCTATGGCGGCCTGGTCCTGCTGGCGGCTGCGCTGGCCCTGGCGGCGGCCGGCCGTCCGCTGGCTGCCTGGCGCACAGTGGTGCCGCTCGTGCTCGCCGGGGCGCTGGCGGGCGCCGGCACGACCGACATGCGGGCCGCCCTGCACGCCGGCCAGGCGCTCGATCCCGGTCTGGAGAACGTGAACCTGCAGGTGACCGGGCGCGTGTCCGCGCTGCCCGTGCGCACGGCACAGGGCGTGCGGTTCGAGTTCGAGGTCGAGCGGGCGCTGCACGAAGGCCGCGAGGTCAGGGTGCCGCCGCGCCTGCTGCTGGCCTGGCATCGCAGCCCCTTTCCCGCGCACGACCGGCCCGGGCAGCCCGGTGCGCCGGCTGCGGTGCCGTCGGCGGCGCCCCTGCTCGCCGGTGATCGCTGGCTCCTGACGGTGCGGCTCAAGCGGCCGCACGGCCTGGCCAACCCGCACGGCTTCGACCGCGAGCGCTGGCTCTGGGAGCAGGGGGTCGGTGCCACCGGCAGCGTGCGCAGCGGTGCCCGGGATTCTGTGCCCCGGCACCTGGCGGCCACCGCACGGCATCCCCTGCAGCGGGCACGGCAGCAGGTGGACCAGGCCATCGCCGCCCGGGTGGCCGACAGCAGGAGCGCGGGCGTCCTGTCCGCCCTGGTGGTGGGCAACCAGAGTGCCATCGAGCGCGAGGACTGGGAGGTCTTCCGCACCACCGGCGTCGCCCACCTGATGGCCATCTCGGGACTGCATGTCACCATGTTCGCCTGGGTGGCCGTGGCCCTGGTCGGCTGGCTCTGGCGTGCGCTGGCCCTGGTGTGGCCGGCAGCCCTGCTGGCGCTGCCCGCACCCTGGGCGGCGGGCGTGGGCGGCATCGCGCTGGCGACGGTCTATGCCCTGTTCTCCGGCTGGGCCGTGCCTTCGCAGCGCACGGTCATCATGCTGCTGGTGGTCATCGGCCTGCGCCTGCACACCCGCCAGTGGCCCTGGCCGGCGGTCTGGCTCACCGCCATGGTGGTGGTGCTGCTGCTCGACCCCTGGGCCCTCATGCACCCGGGCTTCTGGCTCAGCTTCGTGGCCGTGGGCATCCTGTTCGCCAGCGATCCGGGGCGCAGGCTGCCGGGCGGCACCTCCGAAGCGCAGCCGGCCGCCCCCCCGCGCTGGCGGCGCGCCCTGGCCCGGGGGACGGGCCTGCTGCGCGAGCAGGCGGTCGTGACGGTGGCGCTGGCGCCGCTGACACTCATGCTGTTCGGCCAGTTCTCGGTGGTCGGGCTGGTGGCCAACCTGGTGGCCATCCCCTGGGTGACCCTGCTGGTCACGCCGCTGGCCATGTTTGGCGTGGTCTGGGCGCCCTTGTGGGATCTGGCCGCCTGGACGGTCCAGATGCTCGGCCTGTGGCTGCAGTTCCTGGCCGGCTGGCCCTGGTCGGCGGTCCACCGCCCGATCACGCCATGGCCGATGGCCGTGCTGGCCATGGCGGGCGGCATCCTGATGGTGCTGCGCCTGCCGCCGGTGTTCAGGCTGGCCGGCTGGCTGATGGTCTGGCCTGTGCTGTGGTGGTCGCCCGAGCGGCCGCCGCACGGACACTTCGAGATGATGGCCATCGATGTCGGCCAGGGCAGTGCGGTGCTGGTGCGCACCGCCCGCCACAGCCTGCTGTACGACACCGGCCCCCGCTATTCGTCCGACAGCGATGCGGGCGAGCGCGTGGTGGTCCCCCTGCTGCACGCCCTGGGGGTGCGTCTGGATGCCGTGGTCGTCAGCCACAGCGACGGCGACCATGCCGGTGGCATGGAGGCGGTCCGGCTGGCGCAGCCCCAGGCCCGGTGGCTCAGCTCGTTCGACGCCGATCCGCAGCGGCGTTGCGTGGCCGGGCAGCGCTGGGACTGGGACGGGGTCCGGTTCGAGGTTCTGCATCCCCGGCCCCGGCATTACGGAGCCGACGGTCGGGGCGCCCTCTCCAGCAACGCCATGTCGTGCGTGCTGCACGTCGTGGCCGGGGAGCACAGCGCATGGCTGGGCGGCGACATCGACGCCGCCCAGGAAGTCCGCCTGGCGCTGGAGCGGCCGCAGATGCGGGCCACCGTGCTGCTGGCACCCCACCACGGCAGCCTGACTTCCTCCAGCCCGGTGCTGCTCAACACCTTGCAGCCTGCCTGGGTGGTGGCCCAGGCAGGCCACCTCAACCGGTTCCGGCACCCGGCGCCGCGGGTGCTGGCGCGATACCGGCAGCGCGGCATTCCCTGGGTGGTCAGTGCGGACTGCGGGGCGGCGACCTGGCGCAGCGACGATCCGGGGCGCATGCACTGTCACCGGGATGCGCGGCGACGCTACTGGCACCACCCGGGCAGCGGGCACCCCCCGGCAGGCTCTGCGGACGGCGTTGTGCCCCACTGACCGGGGGGGAGCGCCGGCGCCAGCACGCAGCAAGTCGCCGTCTGCCGGCAGGTCCGGCTATCTTCTGGCCCAGTCCTTGCTATGCTGTGAGCAGGAGAAAACCGATCATGACCCGACCGATGTTTGACGAGATGAACGCCTCCGACGGGGAGGTGCGGGCGCACTACCTGAACTACGCCCGCTGGCTGTCCCAGCAGCCGCCCGAGGTCATGGCGGCCCGCCGCGAAGAGGCGGAGATGATCTTCCGGCGCGTCGGCATCACCTTTGCCGTCTACGGCGCCAAGGACGAGGACGGGGCCGGCACCGAGCGCCTGATCCCGTTCGACCTCATTCCCCGCATCATCCCGGCCGCCGAGTGGGACCGGCTCGAGCAGGGGCTGGTGCAGCGCGTGACCGCGCTCAACCGCTTCATCCATGACGTCTACCACGACCAGGAGATCGTCAAGGCCGGCATCGTGCCGGCCGACCAGGTGTTCCAGAACGCCCAGTTCCGGCCCGAGATGATGGGCGTGGACGTGCCCTGCGGGGTCTATTCGCACATCGCCGGCATCGACATCGTGCGCGCCCCCGACGCCGACGGGGTCGGCGAGTATTTCGTGCTCGAGGACAACCTGCGGGTGCCCAGCGGCGTGAGCTACATGCTCGAGGACCGCAAGATGATGATGCGGCTGTTTCCCGAGCTCTTCAGCGAGAACCGGGTGGCGCCGGTCGCCCACTACCCCGACCTGCTGCTGGAGACGCTGCGGGCGGTCAGCCCGGCCACGACGGCCGAGCCGACGGTGGTGGTGCTCACGCCGGGCATGTACAACAGCGCCTACTTCGAACACGCCTTCCTGGCCCAGCAGATGGGGGTCGAGCTGGTCGAAGGCCAGGACCTGTTCGTCAAGGACAACTTCGTCTACATGCGCACCACCCGCGGCCCCAGGCGGGTCGATGTCATCTACCGGCGTGTGGACGACGATTTCCTCGATCCGCTGGTCTTCAGGCCCGATTCGACGCTGGGCTGCGCCGGCCTGCTGGGCGTCTACCGCAGCGGCAACGTGGCCATCTGCAATGCGGTCGGCACCGGGGTGGCGGACGACAAGTCGATCTATCCCTATGTGCCCAAGATGATCGACTTCTACCTCGGGCAGAAGCCCATCCTCAGCAACGTCCCGACCTTCATGGGGCGCGATCCCGAAGACCTCAAGTACATCCTGGCCCACCTCAAGGACCTGGTGGTCAAGGAGGTGCACGGCGCCGGCGGCTACGGCATGCTGGTGGGGCCGGCCTCCACCGCGCAGGAGATCGAGGAGTTCCGCCAGGCCGTCGTCGCCCGCCCGGAGGGCTACATCGCGCAGCCCACGCTGAGCCTGTCGACCTGCCCGACCTTCGTCAACAGCGGGATCGCGCCGCGCCACATCGACCTCAGGCCGTTCGTGCTCAGTGGCACCGAGGTGCAGATGGTGCCCGGCGGCCTGACGCGGGTGGCGCTCAAGGAAGGGTCGCTGGTCGTCAACTCGTCGCAGGGTGGTGGCACCAAGGACACCTGGATACTGGAGAACTGACCCCATGCTTTCGCGTACCGCCGACCATCTCTTCTGGATGTCCCGCTACACCGAGCGGGCCGAGAACACCGCGCGCATGCTCGATGTCAACTACCAGACCTCGCTGCTGCCGCAGTCCGCGGCCGTGGCAGAGGTCGGCTGGGAGGGCCTGCTGTCGATCAGCGAACTGCTGCCTTCCTTCCGCGCGCGCTACGGCGACAACGCCATCACCCCGCGCAACGTGCTGGACTTCATGGTGCGCGACGAGAACAACCCGTCGAGCATCGTCTCCTGCCTGCGCGCGGCGCGCGAGAACGCCCGCGCCGTCAGGGGCACGCTGACGACCGAGTTCTGGGAGACGCAGAACAGCACCTGGCTCAAGCTGATCGGCTACCTCAAGACGCGCGACTTCGAGCGCGACCCGGGGGCCTTCTTCGAGTGGGTCAAGCACCGCTCGCACCTCTCGCGCGGCGTGGCCATCGGCACCATGCTGCAGGACGAGGCCTTCCACTTCTACCGCATGGGCACCTTCCTGGAGCGCGCCGACAACACCGCCCGCCTGCTGGACGTGAAGTTCCATGCCGTCCAGAGCGACTTCTTCGGCGCCGCCAGCGAACTCGACCAGGAGTACGACTTCTACCACTGGAGCGCCATCCTGCGCTCGGTCTCCGCGTTCGAGGTCTACCGCAAGGTGTACCGCGACGTCATCACGCCCGAGCGCGTGGCCGAGCTGCTGATCCTGCGCGCCGACATGCCGCGCAGCCTGGCGGCCAGCCTCAACGAGGTCGTCAACAACCTGAGTGTGGTGGCCAACGACCATTCGCAGGAGACCCTGCGGCGCGCCGGCAAGCTGCGCGCCGACCTGCAGTTCGCCCGCATCGACGAGATCCTCTCCACCGGCCTGCATGCCTTCCTGACCCAGTTCCTGGACCGGGTCAACGAACTGGGGGGGCGCATCAGCCAGGACTTCCTCGTGCCGTCGGTGCACTGAGGCCGTCACAGGGGGCGGGCACAATCCGGGTTTTGACCCGGGCCGCAACGTGCCTGCCTGCCGATGAGACTGTCTGTCCGCCACGTCACGCGCTACACCTACAGCGAGCCGCTGCTCTACTCGGTCCAGACGCTGCATCTGTGGCCCGTCAGCGGCCCGCTGCAGACGGTGGAGCAATGGGACGTGCGCACGCCCGCGGTGCTCCACGCCCAGCCCGATGGCCAGGGCAACCGGGTGCACAGCTACAGCCTGGTGGCCCGCCCCGAGCACAACCTGCGTGAGCAGGTCATCACGGCATGCGGCGTGGTGCAGACCCTGGGAGGTGCCGAGCTGACGGACACCGGCCGCATCCCGCCACCGGCCTTCTACCTTCGTTCGACCGACCTGGCCGAGCCGCACCCGCGGATGGCCGGCTGGGCCCGTGCCTGTGTCGGCGGCCTGGCCGGCCACCTGGACCGCGGCGAGCCGCCCGGCCCCGCCCTGCTGGTGGCACTGGCCTCGGCGGTGGCCGACAAGGTGGCCTACCGCAAGGGCAGCACCAGCGTCGAGACCACCGCGCTGGAGGCCTTCGACTGGGGGCTGGGCGTGTGCCAGGACCAGGCCCATGTGATGGTGGCCGTCTGCCGCAGCCTGGGCTGGCCGGCTCGCTATGTCAGCGGTTACTTCTACGCCGCCAACGAACCGGAGCTGGCCAGCCATGCCTGGGTCGATGTCTGCATCGATCCGGTGTTGCGCCGCTGGCTCAGCCTGGATGTGACGCACCGCTGCCCGACCGACGAGCGGCACATCCGGGTGGCCGCCGCGACCGATTACGCCGCCTGCCTGCCGGTCAAGGGACTGCGCCGCGGTGGCGGGCAGGAACGGCTGGCGGTCGAGATCCGCATCGAACCGGCCGGCTCGGCGGCGTGACGGCCGGCCTTCAGCGCCCGGGCTCCAGCAGGTCCCGGATGGTTTCGCCCAGCTCGATCACCGCCAGCGCGTAGTAGCTGCTCCAGTTGTAGCGGGTGACGACGTAGAAGTTCTCGGTGCCGGCCACGTAGCTGCGCGGCGCCCCGCCGTTCTCCAGTTCGACCAGGGCCATCGGGCCGCTGTGCTGCCGGCCCGGTTCATCGAGAACGACCCCCAGCGATTCGAGGGTTGCGGCATCGAAGGTCGGCCGGATGTCGGGGGCCAGCAGGGTCGGCAGGTCCAGCCGGGTGCGGTCGAACTGCACGGGGTAGTGGGTGGGCATCCCGGCCTGCCAGCCGAAGGCCTTGAAGTAGTTGGCCACCGACCCGATCACGTCGGCCTGGCTGTCGAACAGGTCCACCTGTCCGTCGCCGTCGAAATCGATCGCGTAGCGCAGCCAGCTGCTCGGCATGAACTGGGGCCAGCCCATGGCCCCGGCAAAGCTGCCGCGCAGCGACCCCGGGTCGCGACCGGATTGCTGCGTGAGGGTCAGGAAATGCTCCAGCTCCTCGCGGAAGAAGGTCTGCCTTGCCTGGGCGCGGGGGTGCTCGGCCGGGAAGTCGAACGCCAGCGTGGCCAGCGCGTCCAGCACGCGGAACTGGCCCAGGTGCCGGCCGTACAGGGTCTCGACCCCGATGACGCCCACGATCAGGCTGGCCGGCACGCCGAACTCGGTCTCTGCCCGCGCCAGGATGTCGCGATGGGCCTGCCAGTACCGCAGCCCGGCATCGATGCGGCGCGGCTCGATGAAGCGCGCCCGGTAGGCGGTCCAGTCCTTCGGGGTGCCCGCCGGCGCCGGTCTCACGAGCCTGACCACGGCAGGCAGGTGCAGTGCCTGCCCGACCTGTTCCCTCACCCATTGCGGATCCCAGCCGTTGCGCTGGGCAACTTCGCTGGCGAAGGCCATCGCCCCGGCGTGCTGGTCGTAGCGCTGGTCGCTCACCGCCGGTGGACGCTGCTTGCCGGCCAGGGGCCGGGACGGCGTGCTGGCCAACAGGGAGCCGGCCACCAGCAGCAGGGCCAGTGCGGCTGCCGCGCGCATGGCGGACAGGGGGGAGGAAAAACGCTTCATCACCGAGTTTTGCGGGCGGGCCAGGGCAGCCGCCTGAATTGCTCACGAAGTGTAGCGAGCGATTCGCCGCTGCCCCTGCCATAGCGCCAGCGCTCGAGCCGCAGCAGCCAGTCCTGCAGGGCGTGGCCGAAGGGGGTGGCGCCGAAATGCCGCCCGGCCCGCTCGGCCAGGGCACGCGGTGGCAGGTGGCCGGTGTCCGGCAGGCCGCGCCGGGCCAGTTCGCGGCGCGCCCTGTCCAGCAGGCGCAGCCAGGGGTCGTGCTGGGCCCGCTCCCACAGCTGCCACGCGGCACCGGCCAGGCTGGCCAGCACCAGCACCGCCAGCAGGGCGTAGAGCAGGTCGGTCCAGCGCGGTGCGGAAAAACCCAGCCGTTCCAGCAACTGGAGCTGGCGCCCCTGGGTGTAGTTGAGCACCCACTGGTTCCAGCGGTTGTTGACGGCGTCCCAGAACGCGCGCACCTGCGCCAGCAGCGTCGGGTCCAGGACGCCGACCAGCCCGGCCAGGGCACCCGGCGGCGGACGCAGGCGGTCCAGCGAGCCGATGCGCCACTGCGCCACCGCGGCGGTCGGGTCGACCCGGACCCAGCCCTGGCCGCGCAGCCAGACCTCGGCCCAGGCATGGGCATCGCGCTGGCGCACCACCCAGTAGCCGTCGACCGCATTGACCTCGCCGCCCTGGTAGCCGGTGACCACCCGTGCCGGGATGTCCATGGCGCGCATCAGGATGACGAAGCTGGCGGCGATGTGCTCGCAGAACCCCTCCCGGCGATCGAACCAGAACTCGTCGGCCGCGTGCTGTCCGTACACGCCCGGCTCCAGGGTGTAGGTGTAGCCACCGGTGCGCAGGCGCTCGATGACCGCCGCCAGGGCCGCCGGCGCCGCGTCGGGGCCGGCGCCATGCTCGCGCCGCAGTTCCTCGGCCAGGGCCAGTGTGCGCGGGTTGAAGCCCGGGGGCAACTCCAGGTAGTCCTGCAGGCCCAGCATCGCCTCGCGGGGTCCGTAGCGGAAGCTGACGTGGCTCTGCGCCCGGTAGCGCACCATCTCCTGGATCGGTCGCCGGGTGACCCACTGCAGGTCCCGCGTCATGCCCGGCCGCAGGTCGGGCAGGTCCGGCGCCTGCTCCGTGGCCTCCAGCACGAACAGCCACGGACGGCGCTGGGGCTCCAGCGTGACCTCGTAGCGCACCGGATCGCCCTCGACCTCGAGGTCCACCGGCAAGGCCATGGCCGGCGGGAAGGCCGAGCGCTGCGGGCGCCAGCGCACGCCGTCGAAGTCGCCGAGCACCGGGCCGCGGAAATACAGCATGCCCTGCGGCGGCACCTCGCCGTCGAAGCGGACTCGAAACGCGATCTCGTCGTTGAGCACGAGCTCGGCGATTTCGCCCACCCGCATCTCGTCGGACAGGCCGCTGCGACCCAGGGTGTCGCTGCCCGGCACGCCCCACAGCGGGGCCATGCGCGGAAACAGCAGGAACAGCACCAGCATCACCGGCAGGCCAAGCGCCGCCATGCCCACCGCGATGCCGGCCACGCGGCGCAGGGGAGGGCGGCCCACCGGCATGTGCGCATTGACCAGGGCGGTGAGCAGGCCCAGCAGGGCCAGCAGGATGCCCACCGCCGTCAGCAGGGACTGGGAGTAGAAGAAGTGGGTCAGCAGCGTGAAGAAGGCCAGGAAGAACACCACGAAGGCGTCCCGGCGGGCGCGCATTTCCAGCGTCTTTAGGGCCAGCAGCACCACGATGAGCGTCACGCCGGCATCGCGCCCCAGGATGGTGCCGTGGGTCATCCAGGTGGCGCCCAAAGTCAGGGCCAGCAGCACCAGTCTGGGGATCCATCCCGGCAGCGGCGCCCCTCGCCAGGTCAGCACCGTGCGCCAGGCCAGGATGCCGAAGGCCAGCGCCGTGCACCACCAGGGGATGTGGCCCAGCTGCATGGTCACCACCCAGGCAATCACGACCAGCAGGAACAGCGTGTCGCGCGTGTCCCTGGGCAGGTGGCCGAGGTGTCCGGTGATCGGGTTCAGCACAGCGCCATGGCCTCCAGGCAACGCGTGCGGTGGGCCGGCCCCTGGTCCGGCGGGATGTTCACGCCCGGCAGGCGCAGGCCGTAGGCCAGGCCCAGCCGGTCACACAGCAGCACCCAGGCGCACAGCCGGGACAGGCGCGACTCCAGGTCGGGTGCGCCGCAGCGGGCGTGGTCCAGCCAGAGCTGCTGCCGCTGGCTGACCGACAGGTCCCTGCTGACCAGGTCGTCGCGTCCGGCGGCGAAGGCCTTGGCGGCCTTGCGCCAGACCACGGTGCGCATCGGGTCGCCGCGGCGGTAGGCGCGCACGCCGTCCAGCTCGCCGCTGCTGTGGGCCTGCGCATGGCCGCCGTGACCGGGCACGGCCTCGCCGGCCGGCAGCGGCGGCGGATGGGTCTCCGGCGCCGGGTAGACCAGCACATCCGCGGCGGGCTGCCACAGCGACCAGACGCGGAACACGCCCAGCGGGAAGAGGGTCTGGGCGCGCAGGGTCGGCAGGTCCAGGCGACCGCGTTTGGGCGCCGGCCAGGCCAGGTGCAGCACGGCATCCCCCTGGGCCGGCACATCGGTCCAGGCGGGGGCAGCCCGGACCGGTTCGTCGACCAGCAGGGCAATCGCGTGGCGCTCCTGGCGCCCCGGGTTGCTCAGGCGCACCTCCAGCGACACCGCCCGGCCCGCGTGCACCGGCGCCGGCGGGTTCAGGTGCAGGCTCAGTCCGCGCAGGTTGCCGTGGCAGCGGTGCATGCCCACCACCGCGCTGCCGGCCAGCAGGAAGGTCAGCAGGTAGCCCAGGTTGAGCTGGTAATTGATGCTGGCCACCAGCAGCAGCAGCAGGGTCAGGGCCAGCATCAGCCCGGGCCGGGTCGGGAGGATGTAGACGTTGCGGTGCGTCTGCAGCAAGGTGTCGGTGCGGGGCTGGCGCGACTGGATCCAGCGTCGCAGCCTCTGGCGCAGGCGGGCTCCGGTGCCCGTCGTGCGCGCCGCCTTCGGCACCGCGTCGGGACCCGTGTCCGGCAGGGCAGGAGAGCCGCTACGCATCAGGGCAGGGGCGTGGCCTCGAGCATCGCCCGCACCTGCTCGGCGCTGCCCCTGCCGGCATCGCTGACCGGCACGAGGCGGTGTGCGATGGTCTGGGGCAGGATGGCCGCCACGTCGTCCGGTGCCACGTAGTCGCGCCCGCTCAGGTAGGCCTGCGCCTTGGCGGCGCGCACCACCGCCAGCGCGGCCCGCGGCGACAGCCCCTGCACGAACCAGCGGCCGCTGCGGGTGGCGCGCACCAGGTCCTGCAGGTAGTCCAGCAGCGGATCGGCCGTGTGCACCGCAGCGACGGCCTGCTGCAGCCGCGCCAGGTCGCCGGCGCCCAGCACCGGCTGCAGCCGCTCCAGCATGTCCCGGCGGTCCTGGCCGCGCAGCAGCTCGCGTTCGGCCGCGCGGTCCGGGTAGCCCAGCGACAGCCGCATGTGAAAGCGGTCGAGCTGGGACTCCGGCAGCGCGTAGGTGCCCAGCTGGTCCTGCGGGTTCTGGGTGGCGATGACGAAGAAGGGTTGCGGCAGCGGGCGGGTGGCGCTCTCCACCGTCACCTGCTTTTCCTCCATGGCCTCCAGCAGGGCGCTCTGCGTCCTGGGGCTGGCGCGGTTGATTTCGTCGGCCAGCAGCACCTGGGCGAACACCGGGCCGGGGTGGAACACGAAGCCCTCGCGTCCGCGCTCGTACACCGAGACGCCGATCAGGTCGCTGGGCATCAGGTCGGCGGTGAACTGCACGCGGGAAAACTGCAGTCCGAAGCTGCGTGCCAGCGCGTGCGCCAGGGTGGTCTTGCCGACCCCGGGGACGTCCTCGATCAGCAGGTGGCCGCCGGCCAGCAGGCAGGCCACGCAGTCGGCGACCTGGGCCTTCTTGCCCACGATCACCGTGTTAAGCTGGTCAAGGAGACGCTGAAGCTGTGTATCCGTTTGCATCATCCCGCGAACCATACCGTAAAACGACCATGAGCCAGGGCACCGGATATTTCACCCACAGGGATTGCTGGAAGCACGAAATGGGTGCGGGCCACCCGGAGTGTCCGCAGCGGCTCGACGCCATCGAGGACCGCCTGCTCATCACCGGCCTGGACGTGGCCCTGCAGCGACGGGAGGCCACGCCGGCCTCCATGGCCGACCTGGAGCTGGCCCACGGCCGCATGCACCTGGCGTCCCTGCGCGGCCTGAGCGACGGCCTGCGCGAGGAGATCGCTGCCGGCGGCCCGGCCCACGCCCAGATCGACCCGGACACCTCGATCAACGAACACTCCTGGGAAGCCATCCTGATGGCCGCGGGCGCGGCGATCGACGCCACCGACGCGGTGATGGCCGGCGAACTGGAGAACGCCTTCTGCGCTGTCCGTCCGCCGGGACACCACGCCACCCGCAACCAGGCCATGGGCTTTTGTTTCGTCAACAACGTGGCGGTGGCGGCCAGGTACGCGCTCGAGCGGCACGGCCTGTCCCGGGTGGCCATCATCGACTTCGACGTGCACCACGGCAACGGCACCGAGGACATCGTGGCCGGCGACGAACGCATCCTCATGTGCAGCTTCTACCAGCATCCGTTCTATCCGGCCTGGGACCATGCCGAGGCGCCCAACCTGGTGAACCTGCCCGTGCCGGCCTACACGCGGGGCATGGACATCCGCGAGCTGGTCGACATGATGTGGCTGCCCCGGCTGGAGGCGCACCGGCCGCAGATGATCTTCATCAGCGCAGGCTTCGACGCCCACCGCGAGGACGAGATGGGCCAGCTCGGCCTGGTCGAGAGCGACTACGCCTGGATGACCGAGAAGCTGGTCGAGGTCGCGCGGCGGCATGCCGGCGGACGCATCGTCAGCTGCCTGGAAGGGGGCTACCACCTCAGCGCCCTGGCACGCAGCGTCGAGGCTCACCTGCGCGTCCTGGCCGGCGTCTGATCCTGCCGCCCGGGCAGGCGGCGCGGGGCATCCGGCGTCGCGATCACCGACAATCGGGCCTGTACGCATGCCACACCTGCCCAGCCCATGAACGCCACCCCTGCCAACGACCTGCTCCTGCACGCCCGCGACGCCCAGGCCGTGCACCGACTCACACTGAACGCGCCGCGCAGCTTCAACGTGCTCAGCGAGGAGATGCTGGCCGCGCTGCAGTCGGCGCTCGACCAGGTCGCCGCCGACCCGCAGTCGCGGGCGGTGGTGATCGCTGCCGAGGGTCGGGCGTTCTGCGCCGGTCACGACCTCAAGCAGATGCGCGCGCATCCCGACATCGACTACTACCGCCAGCTGTTCGCCCGCTGCACTCGCGTGATGATGGCGCTGCGGCGCCTGGAGGTCCCCGTGATCGCCCGGGTCCAGGGCCTGGCGACCGCCGCGGGCTGCCAGCTTGTCGCGCAGTGCGACCTGGCGGTGGCGTCGCAGGAGGCGAGCTTCGGCGTCAACGGCATCGACGTCGGCCTGTTCTGTGCCACGCCCAGCGTGGCCCTGTCGCGCAACATCCTGCCCAAGCAGGCCATGGAGATGCTGCTGACCGGCGACTTCATCTCGGCGCAGGAGGCCTGTGCGCGCGGCCTGGTCAACCGGGTCGTTCCGGCCGATGCGCTGGACGATGCCGTCGAGCAGCTGCTTGCACGCCTGCTGGCCAAGCCGCGCGAGGCCCTGGCCATGGGCAAGCAGCTCTTCTACCGCCAGCTCGAAACCGGCATGGAGGCGGCCTACCAGCTGGCGGGCAACACCATGGCCTGCAACATGGTCCACGAGGTGGCGCAGGAGGGGGTGCAGGCCTTCATCGAGAAGCGCCCGCCCACCTGGCGGCCGTCGGCGGCCGACTGATGCCCGCCCCAGGCGACCGAGGCCCTTCCGACCAGATTTCCCTGTCCTTCAACTGCCATGGCACAGCCCAAACCCATCGATGACTTCGGCCTCTGGCTGGCCGGTTTCCAGCAACCCACCGTGCTGGTGGAGCTGGGTGTCCTGCTGGTCTGCATCGCGCTGGCCTGGGGAGCCACCGCGCTGCTGCGCCGGGCCCTGGCCCGGCCGCAGGCCGAGTACACGGTCATGTTCGGCCGCCGCCTGGTCGACGGCGTGCTGTTTCCCGTCCTGCTGCTGGCCCTGGCCTATCTGGCGCGCACCGTGCTGGCCAACCACATGACGCTGGCCGTCTTCAAGGTGGCCGTCCCCGTTCTGGTGGCGCTGGTGGTCATCCGCATGGGCGTCAAGGTGCTTCAGGTCGCGTTCCCGGGGGCTGCCTGGGTGCGTCCGCTGGAGCGCAGCATCTCCTGGCTGGCCTGGGGTGCCATGGTGTTGTGGGTCAGTGGCCTGCTGCCGGTGGTCCTCAACGAGATGGACCAGATCAGCTGGAAGGTGGGCAGCTCCCAGCTCTCGCTCAGGACCCTGCTGGAGGGCTTCATCACCGCCGGCGCGGTCCTGATCCTGGCGCTGTGGGTGTCGTCCGCCATCGAGTCGCGGCTGCTGCACTCGGTCACCGGCAGCGACCTGTCGCTGCGCAAGGCGGTGAGCAACGCCACGCGGGCGCTGCTGATGTTCGTGGGCCTGATGGTGGCGCTCACGGCGGTCGGCATCGACCTGACCGCCCTGTCGGTGCTGGGCGGCGCCATCGGCGTGGGCATCGGTTTCGGCCTGCAGAAGCTGGCGGCCAACTACGTCAGCGGCTTCGTGATCCTGGCCGAGCGCAGCATGCGCATCGGCGACAACGTGCGCGTGGACAACTTCGACGGCCGCATCACCGACATCACGGCCCGCTACACCGTGATCCGCTCGCCGGCCGGGCGCGAGTCCATCGTGCCCAACGAGATCCTCATCACCAGCCGGGTGGAGAACCTGTCGCTGGCCGACCCGCGCGTGTGGCTGTCCACCGTGGTCTCGGTCGGCTACGACAGCGATGTCGACCTGGTGCGCCGCCTGCTGGTCGAGGCGGCCCTGGCCCAGCCCCGGGTGCTCAGGGACCCTGCGCCGGCGGCCGCGCTGTCGGCCTTCGGCGCCGATGGCCTGGAGTTCACCCTCGGTTACTGGATCACCGACCCGGAGAACGGCCAGCTCAACATCCGCTCCGACATCAACCTGGCGATACTGCAGGCGCTGCGCGAGCACGGAATCGAGATCCCGTACCCGCAGCGCGTGGTGCACATGAAGCCGCCCGCCGCCTGAGCGGCGCAGCGCTTCAGCGGCCCATCATGCCCGGCAGCCACAGCGCGATGGCCGGCACCGCGATCAGGATGCCCAGGCGCACGATGTCGGCCAGCACGAACGGGATGACACCGCGGTAGATGGTGTTGAGCCGGACATCGGGCAGCAGGGAATTGATGACGAACAGGTTCAGACCGACCGGGGGCGAGATCATGCCGATCTCCACGATGGTCACGATCAGGATGCCGAACCAGACCGGATCGAACCCCAGCCCGACGATGATGGGAAAGAACACCGGGATGGTCAGCAGCACGATGGCCAGCTCCTCCATCACCATGCCCAGCGCGAGGTAGATGCCCATCATCACCACCACCACCATGATCGGGCTCGGGCTGATCTCCAGGATGAACTCCTTGAGGTCGCCCGGCATGCTGGTGAAGTTGATGAAATTGGTGAAGATCATGGCCGCGATCAGGATCGCGAACAGCATCGCCGTGGTGCGTGCGCTCTCGATCAGGATCTCCAGCAGCACGCGGGGCGTGAGCGCGCGGCGCAGCAGGGCGAACAGGAAAGCCCCCGCGGCCCCGACACCGGCGCCCTCGGTGGCCGTGAACACGCCGCCGTAGATGCCGCCGATCACCAGCAGGAACAGCACCGCCACGCCCCAGATGCCCCGCACGGCACGCAGCCGCTCGCCCCAGGTGAAGCGCTCGGCCGGCGGACCGGCCTCGGGGTCGCGCCAGGTGACGAACACCACCGCCAGGCACAGGCAGGTGATGGCCACCAGCCCCGGCAGGATGCCGGCCACGAACAGCTTGCCGATGTCGGTCTCGGTGATGATGCCGTAGATCACCAGGATGGTCGAAGGCGGGATCAGGATGCCCAGCGTGCCACCCGATGCGATGGAGCCGGTGGCCAGCGTGTCCTTGTAGCCGTGGGCCTTCATCTGCGGGTAGGCCACGCGCGACATCGTGGCCGCGGTGGCGATGGACGATCCGCAGATCGAGCCGAAGCCGCCCGAGGCGATGATGCTGGCCATGGCCAGCCCGCCGCGGCGGTGGCCGACGAAGGCATTGGCCGCGGTGAACAGCTCGCGCGCCAGGCCGGCGCGGGCCACGAAGTTGCCCATCAGGACGAACAGCGGGATGACCGACAGCACGTAATGGAAGCCGGTCTCGAACACGACCTGGCTGGTGCTGGCCATGGCGGCGGGCCAGCCGCGCATCAGCGCCAGGCCGGCAAAGCCGGCGATGGTCATGGCCACCGCCAGCGGCACCCGCAGGAAGGCCAGTCCGAAGACGGCCAGGAAACCCAGCAGCGCCTCGGTCATGACAGGTGTCCCCTGGGGTCCGTCTGCCCGATCAGCACCTGGATCAGGTGAACAACCGCGGTCAGGCCCAGCAGCGCAGCCATCAGCCAGGCCACCGGCGCCACCGGCATCAGCAGGTAGGCGGTGGTGTCACCGTACTCGGCGAAGCGCTGCGCCCGCATCATCAGCAGCCGGGCCATGTAGGCGAACACGCCGGCGCACACCAGGTGGATCAGTCGCGCCTGGATGCCCTTGAGCCAGTCGGGGATGACGGCATCGAGCGAGTCGAACACCACATGCTCGTTGCGCCAGGACACCAGCGGCAGGGCACCGAAGATGACGACCACCATCAGGACCTCGGTGATCTCCAGGCCGCCCGGGACCGAGTTGTTGAGGAACTTGCGGCCGGTGACATCCACCACGGTGAGCCACATGATGCCGAACAGGGCCATGGCGGCCATCAGGCCGGTGGACCAGTACAGCAGGCGATCCAGGATCTTGTGCATGGAAGAAAGAAGCAAAAGGGCTGGGGGGCAGCAGCGCGCCGGTGACAGACAGCAGCAAGATCCGCGCCGGGCGCGGATCTCATCGGCTTCACCGGTGGCTGCCCCGCCAGCCCGGGGCAGGACTCAGGCGATCACTTGACCTTGGCGATCTCGGCGCGGAATTCGGCCAGCACGCCCTTGGCGTTCTTCAGGCCCTTGGCCTCGGCGGCCGTCGCCCAGGTGTCCTCCAGGGCAGCCTGCTTGGCCCTGACTTCGTTGATGAAGGCCTCGCTGGCCTGGATGCGCTGCACGCCCTGGGCCTTCTGGGCGCCGTCGCGCGAGGCGGCGTCGACCCGGTCCCAGCCTTCGCCGAAGATGCGGGCCACGGTCTCGCCGGAGATCTTGTCGATCACGGCCTTGTCCTCGGCCGACAGCGCGTTGTACCTGGCCGGGTTCATCATGAACACGAAGCTGGTGTTGTACAGGCCGCCGGGGAAGGTGGTCGCGTGCTTGATCATCGACAGCTTGAACGAGGCGATCGACTCGTCGGGGAAGAACGTGCCGTCCATGACGCCGGTCGACAGCAGCTCGAACGACTCGGGCGCCGGCTTGAGTGTCGTGTTCCAGCCCATGGCCTTGGACAGCTGGTTGATGTTGCCGCCACCGATGCGGAACTTCAGCGAAGCCGCGTCGGCTGCCGAGGTCACCGGCTTCTTGCTGTTGAAGATGATGCCGGGGCCGTGGGTGAACACGCCCAGCACCTTCACGCCGCGGTGCTCGCCCAGCGGGGCAAAGTACTTGCTGTAGATGCGCTGGTAGGCCACCGAGGTGGCCACCGCGCTGTCGCCCAGGAACGGGAACTCGGCGACCTGGGTGTTGATGAACCGGCCCGGGGTGTAGCCGTCCACGGTGAAGGAAATGTCGGCCAGCCCGTCGCGCACCGCGTCGAAGGTGCCTGGCGCGGCCACGACCGCCTTGGGCAGCGCGTTGCACTTCATGCGGCCGTTGCTCTCCTTGGCCAGCAGGTCGCACCAGGCGGCCTGCGCCGTGGTCAGGGTGTGGGTGGGCGGCACCCAGCTCGAGGTGTTGAACACCGTCTGTGCCGAGGCCATGCCGGCGGCCAGGACGGTGGAGGACAGGGCGGCAGCGACTGCGTGGCGAACTTTCATGGGTGGTCTCCGTGGTGGAAGGGGACAAAAGGGTAGTTACATTTGATAATCAAAACCCTTTAGCTCACTATAGGTGATTCCCCCGGACAGTGGTCTCCAGACTTACCCGAATTCGCCGACCGACCGGTTGGTTAATTGTCGCCGGCCCGACATTGGCCCCGGGTCGTCCGGCGGGCCATTGGCAGGCGCCGTCATTGCCCCTATAATCCCAAAAAAGCACGGTCGTTCGTTTTTCTCCGCCCGGTTTTTCCGGGTGCGCCGGCGAGGTATCGCCGGGTCGGATCAGCCCGGGGCATACAATGCCCAAGTTGACGTGCACGTCAATTGCACACCGTTTCACAACCATCAGGAGCCAGTCAGCATGAAGGTCATCGTCCCCGTCAAGCGTGTGGTGGACTACAACGTCAAGGTGCGGGTCAAGAGCGACGGCACCGGCGTCGACATCGCCAACGTCAAGATGAGCATGAACCCGTTCGACGAGATCGCCGTCGAGGAGGCCGTGCGCCTGAAGGAGAAGGGCGTGGCCACCGAGGTGATCGCCGTCTCCTGCGGCGTGGCCCAGTGCCAGGAGACCCTGCGCACCGCCATGGCCATCGGTGCCGACCGCGCCATCCTGGTCGAGACCGATGTCGAACTGCAGCCGCTGGCCGTGGCCAAGCTGCTCAAGGCCCTGGTCGACAAGGAGCAGCCGGGCCTGGTGATCCTGGGCAAGCAGGCCATCGACGACGACGCCAACCAGACCGGCCAGATGCTCGCCGCCCTGGCCGACCTGCCGCAGGCCACCTTCGCCAGCAAGGTGGAGGTCGCTGGTGACAAGGCCAAGGTCACGCGCGAGGTCGACGGCGGCCTGGAGACACTGGAGGTGAGCCTGCCGGCCGTGGTCACCACCGACCTGCGCCTGAACGAGCCGCGCTACGTGACCCTGCCCAACATCATGAAGGCCAAGAAGAAGCCACTGGAAGCCGTCAAGCCCGAGGACCTGGGCGTGGACGTCACGCCGCGCCTGAAGACCCTGAAGGTCAGCGAGCCGCCCAAGCGCGGCGCCGGCGTCAAGGTGCCCGACGTCGCCACGCTGGTCGACAAGCTCAAGAACGAAGCCAAGGTGATCTGATCGCCGCGTCCTGAACACAGCCAAGGAATACCCGTCATGACCGCACTCGTCATCGCCGAACACGACAACGCTTCCATCAAGGGCGCCACGCTCAACACCGTCACCGCCGCCGCTGCCTGCGGTGGCGAGGTCCACGTGCTGGTGGCCGGCCACAACGCCGGCGCCGCCGCGGCCGCTGCCGCCCAGATCGCCGGCGTCAGCAAGGTGCTGCACGCCGACGCCGAGGGCTTTGCCCACGGCCTGGCCGAGAACGTGGCCGCCCAGGTGCTGGCCGTCGCCTCGGGCTACAGCCACATCCTGTTCCCGGCCACCGCCAGCGGCAAGAACGTCGCGCCGCGCGTGGCCGCCAAACTCGATGTCGCCCAGATCAGCGACATCACCCGGGTCGATGGCCCGGACACCTTCGAGCGCCCGATCTACGCCGGCAATGCCATGGCCACCGTGCAGAGCGCGGACGCCACCAAGGTCATCACCGTGCGCACCACCGGCTTCGATGCCGCCGCCGCCAGCGGTGGCTCGGCAGCCGTCGAGACCGTTGCCGCCGCCAGCGGCAACGGCAAGAGCAGCTATGTCGGCAGCGAGATCGCCAAGAGCGACCGCCCCGAGCTGACCGCTGCCAAGGTCATCGTCTCCGGTGGCCGCGCGCTGGGCAGCAGCGAGAAGTTCAACGAGGTCATGACCCCGCTGGCCGACAAGCTCGGTGCCGCCATCGGTGCCAGCCGCGCCGCGGTGGACGCCGGCTACGCGCCCAACGACCTGCAGGTCGGCCAGACCGGCAAGATCGTCGCGCCGCAGCTCTACATCGCCGCCGGCATCAGCGGTGCCATCCAGCACCTGGCGGGCATGAAGGACTCCAAGGTCATCGTCGCCATCAACAAGGACCCCGAGGCCCCGATCTTCTCGGTGGCCGACTACGGCCTGGAGGCGGACCTGTTCACCGCCGTGCCCGAGCTGGTGTCCAAGCTGTAAGCCGCTTTCGCGCACCAGGGCATCGTTCGCGATGCCCTTTCTGTATCTGCACCCCGCCTTTGCCTGATTTCCGGAGACACCCATGAGCTACACCGCGCCGCTCAAAGACATGCTGTTCAACATCGAGCACATCGCCCGCATCGACCAGGTCGCGCAGCTGCCCGGCTTCGAGGACGCCGGCCTGGAGACGGCGCAGGCCGTGCTCGAAGAGTGTGCCAAGCTCAACGAGGGCGTGATCGCGCCGCTGAACTGGGAGGGCGACAAGTACCCCTCGTCCTTCCACGACGGCAAGGTCACCACCACGCCCGGCTTCAGGGACGCCTACAGGCAGTACGTCGAGGGCGGCTGGCAGGGGCTGCAGCACCCGGTGGACTTCGGCGGCCAGGGCCTGCCCAAGACCATCGGCGCGGCCTGCGGTGAAATCCTCAACAGCGCCAACATGAGTTTTGCGCTGTGCCCGCTGCTGACCGACGGCGCCATCGAGGCGCTGCTGACCGCCGCCAGCGACGACCTCAAGTCCGTCTACCTGGAGAAGCTCGTCAGCGGCCAGTGGACCGGCACCATGAACCTGACCGAGCCGCAGGCCGGCTCCGACCTGGCGGCCGTGCGCACCCGCGCCGAGCCGCAGCCCGACGGCACCTACAAGATCTTCGGCACCAAGATCTTCATCACCTACGGCGAGCACGACATGGCCGAGAACATCGTGCACCTGGTGCTCGCCCGCGTCACCGGCGCGCCCGAGGGCGTCAAGGGCATCAGCCTGTTCGTGGTGCCCAAGTTCATGGTCAATGCCGACGGCACGCCGGGCGCGCGCAACGACGTGCACTGCGTCTCCATCGAGCACAAGATGGGCATCAAGGCCTCGCCCACCGCCGTGCTGCAGTACGGCGACCACGGCGG
>SBFS01000268.1 GCA_006227825.1 Burkholderiales bacterium
CCCACGCCCTCGATCTTGCCGGTGAACATCGGGCTGCGGTCGAAACCGGAGCGGATGATCTCGTGGGTGCGCGCATTGGTGTGGGTGATCCAGCACGACACCTGCCGGGGGTGCATGGACGCCCTGCCCATGAAGCTGAACACCGGCACCGGCAGCGCCGCGGTGTCGGAGCCCGGCATGCCGTCGCCCGGCTGCTCGATGCACCTGGAAAAGTCGATCGTCCGCCCGTCGATGCGCGGCGGCGTGCCGGTCTTCAGGCGCCCCTGCGGCAGCTTCAGCTCCTTCAGGCGGGCCGAGAGGGACACCGCCGGCGGGTCGCCAGCGCGGCCGGCCGCGTAGTTGTTCAGGCCCACGTGGATCTTTCCATCCAGGAAAGTGCCGGCCGTCAGCACCACGGTGCGGCTGCGGAAACGGATGCCGACCTGGGTGACCGCACCCACGACCCGGTCGCCCTCGACCATCAGGTCGTCCACCGCCTGCTGGAACAGCCACAGGTTGGGCTGGTTTTCCAGCATGCGCCGGATGGCCGCCTTGTAGAGGACGCGGTCGGCCTGTGCCCGGGTGGCGCGCACCGCCGGCCCCTTGCTGCTGTTGAGGATGCGGAACTGGATGCCGCCCTCGTCGGTGGCCAGGGCCATGGCGCCACCCAGGGCATCGACCTCCTTGACCAGATGCCCCTTGCCGATGCCACCGATGCTGGGGTTGCAGCTCATCTGGCCCAGGGTCTCGATGTTGTGGGTGAGCAGCAGCGTGGCACAACCCATGCGCGCCGCCGCCAGTGCGGCCTCGGTGCCGGCATGACCGCCGCCGACGACAATGACATCGAATTCCTGTGGATACAACATGGTGTGAGCTCCGGGGCGGGCCGGCTCGCGGCGACGCCCGATGATCCGGGGGAGGTGTTTCACGTGGAACACACTGCGCCGCAGGCCTGCCCTGGCCCCGGCGCCAAGGAGCAATTGTCCCATCTTTGGATGAGGCATGCGGACATGGGGCCTGCAGGCGGCGACACGGAAAACCCGGCGCCCGGTTTCCTGCCCGCCAGCAGTGCCACAATGAGAGGATGAACACCGCCATTCCCCTCCTCGTCTTCGCCGGCAGCACCCGCGAACAATCCTGGAACCGCAAGCTGGCCGGTGCCGTCACCGCCATGGCCGCTGCAGAGGGCGCCGAGGTCACCCGGCTGGAACTGGCCGACTTCGACGTGCCGCTCTACAACGCTGACCTGGAAGCCAGGGGCACGCCGCGCGACGTCATCCGGCTCAAGGAGATTTTCCACGCCCACCCGGCCTGGATCATCTGTTCGCCCGAGTACAACGGCAGCTACACCGCCCTGCTCAAGAACACCATCGACTGGGTCTCCAGCCCGGTCAAGGGCGACCCCGTCTGGGGCAGCGGCACCCGGGCCTTCGCCGGCAAGGTGGTCGGCCTGATGTCCACCTCGCCCGGTGCGCTGGGCGGCGTGCGCAGCCTCGGGCAGCTGACCCCGTTGCTGATGAACCTGCAGGCCTGGGTGGCCCCGCGGCAGTTCGCGCTGCCGCGCGCCGGCGAAGCCTTCGACCCCGATGGCCGCATCAGTGGCGAGGCCCAGCGCAACGCCGTGCACGGGGTGATCGAGCAGGTGCTGTGGGCCGCACGGCGCCTGCGCCCCGAATGAACTGCCGGCCCGGCTGCGCGGCCTGCTGCATCGCCCCCTCGATCAGCAGCCCGATGCCGGGCCTGCCCCGGGGCAAGCCGGCAGGCATCCCCTGCCCGCACCTTGATGCGTCCTTGCGCTGCCGGCTGTTCGGGCAGCCCGAACGCCCGTCCGTCTGCGCCTCGCTGGCGCCCGGGCCCGAGATGTGTGGCTCAGACCGTGTCCATGCGCTGCGGTTTCTGGAGCGGCTGGAGCAGGCTACCCGGCCCCTGGAAGCCGGATGAAGCCCGCGACCTGCTCGCCGGCCGGTCCCTCCAGCGCATCGGGCAGCAGGTGCCCCATGTCCAGCACCTGAAGCCGGGCACCGGGAATGGCATCGGCCAGCGCCTGCCCGTGGGCCAGCGGCAGGGCCGGGTCATGCGCACCATGGATGACCAGGGTGGGCAGACGAAGCTGCGGCAGCCAGGGCAGCCGCGGCTCTGCGACGGCATCGACCGCCAGCGCGTGGCGCATGGCGGCCAGCTCGGGCCGGTGGCCCTGGGCCAGCGCCTCGCGCATCTGCCCACGCACCCGCGCCTCGGGAAACGGGTGCGAACCGCCATGAAACACGGCCCAGCCCTGCACGGCACGGTCGAGCGCGGACATGCCGGACGCGTGGGCGGACAGGTGCCAGAGCGCGGCCAGCAGCTGCGGGGTCGGACCGGGCAGCGTGCCGCGCAGGGCCCGTCCCATCATGCCGTCGAGGTAGGGCCGGTGGTCACCCGAGCTGGACAGCAGCACGAGATGGCTGATGCGCTGCGGCAGGTCCCGGGCCAGGAGCTGCCCGATGTAGCCCCCCATGGACCATCCCACCACCGCTGCCCGGGAGACGGCCCAGGCATCCATCACGCGCACGGCATCGCCGGCCAGATCGTCCAGCGTGCAGGGTGGCGCGGACAGGGCCGCCTGCACCGAACGGCCGGTGTCGCGGTGGTCGTAGCGGATGACACGGCCGCCGGCCGCCACCAGCGCCTGCACGAATCCGGGGGGCCAGACCAGGCCCGGGTTCATCGCTCCCATGACCAGCAGCACTGGCGGCCCCGCCGCAGGACCGCGGGCCTCGCTCCAGAGGCGGCCCACGCCGGGCACCTCCACCCATCGTCCTTCCCATGCGGCGTTCGTCATGGGCCGTTTGTACACCGGAACCGGGTGCCGGCCGGACAGCAAAAGGCCCGCACAGGGCGGGCCGGGCATGCACATCGGGCCGGGTGGCCGGTCACTGCCGGATGGCTTCGACCTGGATGATGATCCGGGTGTCGTCGGGCACGCCCATGTTCAGGCCCCAGTTGACGCCCCACTGGCTGCGCTTGATGGTGGCCTCGAAGTCACCGCCGCAGACCTCGCGCTTGAGCATCGGGTGATCGAAGCAGTTGAAGCGCACGGCCTTGAGCGTGACCGGGTGGGTCTGGCCGCGCAGGGTCAGCTTGCCCTGCACCTCGGTCACCTTGTCGCCGTCGAAGACAAACCGGTCGCTGACGTAGGTGGCCGTCGGGTACTGGTCGGCGGCGAAGAAGTCGTTGCCCTTGAGGTGGTTGTCGAAGGGCGCGACACCGGTGTCGACCGAGGTCATGTCCAGCGTCAGCTCCACCTTGCCGGTCCTGGCGGCACGGTCGAACTGCACGGTGCCGCTCTTCTTGGCCCAGCGTCCGCGGTTGGTCGAGGTGTTGAAGTGCAGCTGCTCCCAGATCACGTTGGTGTGGGTGGGATCGATCTTGTACTCGGCGGCCTGGGCCAGGCCGGCGGCCGCCAGGGTGGCCGTGGCGGCCAGCAGGGTCAGGGACTTGCGCATGGGTGTGCTCCTCTTGGGGGTTGGGGTTGGGTGGGGGGGGGTTGGGTGGAGAGCCGAAAGGGACAGCCTGTCAGAGCGCGGGCACACCGGTCAGGGCAATCTGGAACCGCACCTGCACCTCGTCGGCCACCATCGAGGTGTCGGCCCATTCCTTCTCGCCGATGCGGAAGCTCAGGCGGCGGATCGGGAAGCTCCCGCTGGCGGTCGTGGTGGAGCCGCTCTGGGCCAGGGTCACCGGCACCACCACATCGCTGCTCACACCCTTGATGCTCAGGCGTCCGGCAACCTCGAAGCGGTTGCCCTCCAGCCGGCGGATGCGGCTGGACTCGAAGGTCGCCTGGGGAAACTGGGCCACGTTGAACCAGATCGGCTTGGGCAGTTCGGCGTCGGCATCGCGGTTGATGCGGGCGCTGCCGGTGTCGACGGTGAAGCTGATCCGGCTCTCGTCCAGCCTGGCCGGGTCGAACTTCACCTGCGCGGCGAAGCGCTGGAAGCGCCCCTCGACCGGCACGCCCATCTGGCGGCTGACGAAGCGCAGCTCGCTCCTGTCGGCCAGCATCTGCTGCTGGGCCGATGCGGCCAGGGGAAAGGCCACGCCGGCCGCCAGGGCCAGGGTCAGCAGGACAGTCTTCATGGGCACGGCTCCGTGAATGGGTCTCAGGGCCGTCCGATGCCCATGCGGGACATCAGACGGTCGCGGTCGATGAACTGGTGCTTGAGGGCGCCGGCCACATGCAGCGCGACCAGGGCGGCCATGGCATAGGCCGAGTACTTGTGCAGCGGCTTGAGCGCGTCGGCCAGGTTCTCGCTGACGGGGACGAAATCGGGCAGCGGCAGCACGCCGAACAGCACGAGAGGAAAGCCCGAAGCCGAGCTGTAGGCCCAGCCCAGCAGGGGCACGGCAAAAAACAGGCCGTAGAGGCCCAGGTGGGTGCCCTGGTGGGCCAGGCGCTGCCACCGCGGCATGGCGGCCTCCACCGCCGCCGGCAGGGCCGGTGGCCGGTGTGTCAGGCGCCAGAGCAGGCGCACCAGCGACAGGGCCAGCACCAGCACCCCGGCCCACTTGTGCCAGTTGAACAACTGCAGCCGCTGCGGCGAGAATGGCAGATCCACCATGTAGAGGCCGACCGCGAACATGCCCACCAGGGCCAGGCCCTGCAGCCAGTGCAGGGCGATGGCCAGCGGGTGGTAGCGTTCAGGTGCGATCGACGTCATGACCGCAGTCTAGGCAGGGGGCATCACCGGCTGGACGCAAGCGCTTGAACCCCACATTCAAAATGATTCAACGAACCAATTTCCATCGTTCGCATCCTCGTCCTGGACCCCCAGCCCTCGGCACCCCCGCGGCCTGCCAGAATCCCTGACATGACAGACCCTTTGCTGCAAGAGCTGTTGCACATGTACCCGGCCCTCGAGGACAGGGCCGACCTGGTGGCGTCCCTGCCGGTCATCGAGGTGCCGGCGGGCACCGGGCTCTTCCTGGAACAGGCGCCTTGCCAGGGCTTCCCGATGGTCGTCGAGGGCGAAGTCCGCGTATCGCGCAGCTCACCCAACGGACGGGAGCTGGAGCTCTACCGGGTGCAGCCGGGCCAGCTCTGCCTGGTGTCCTCGGCGGCCCTGTTCGACCACCGCCCCCTCAGCGCACACGGCAGCACCACCCGCGCCACCCGGCTGGTGCTGCTGCCGCCGGCCGCCTTCCGCGAGGCCATGGGCCACGAACCGTTTCGCGACTTCGTGCTGGGCCTGTTCGCCGCCCGGATGGGCGAGCTGACGGCCCTGATCGAGGCGGTGGCTTTCCAGCGGCTGGACGCGCGGCTGGCGGGGGCGCTCCTGGGTCATGGCCAGCAGGTGCACACCACCCACCAGGCGCTGGCCGACGAACTCGGCACGGTGCGCGAGATCGTCACGCGCCTGCTGCGCCGCTTCGAGCGGGAGGGCCTGGTCGAACTCTCCCGCGAACGCATCGACATCCGGGACTCCGCGGGTCTGCGCAGGCTGGCCGCCACCCAGGGACCGGCCGGGTCAGGCCAGGGGCCAGGGTGACCCAGGTCACAGACAGCCGCGCGGCGACAACGTCCAATCACCCCGGATCCTGTCCGCCATCGCGGCCGTCCATTTCAAGGAGAAACAGCATGACCAAGAACGTCGGCGGCATCGACCGCAGCCTGCGCATCATCATCGGCCTGGCCCTCATCGCCGCCGCCGCCACCGGCACCGTCGGCGTCTGGGGCTACATCGGGGTCGTGCCCCTGCTGACCGGCCTGGTGGGCTGGTGTCCGCCCTATGCCCTGCTGGGCTTCAACACCTGCAAGACCAGGTAACCCCCCTGCGCCGCTGTGCGGCTTCCCCCCTGCTGCGCGGGGGGACGGCCCCTGTGGCCCGGCCAAGCCGGTTCCACGGGGCCCTGCTGATCGGCCCCTTCGCTCCGGCCAGGCTGTCTGGCCAGCGACAGCTCATCTCCCCTGTCCGCGCGACCATGTCGCCTTCAGCCGCGCACCCCGACGCGGCACAGGAGATATGGCATGCTGTCGATTCCCTCGCTCCAGAACCAGGTCAGCGCCGAGGAGTGGCAGTTGCGCTGCGACCTCGCCGCCTGCTACCGGCTGGTGGCCGCATACGGCTGGTCCGACCTGGTGTTCACCCACATCAGCGCCAAACTGCCGGACAGCGTCACCGGCGGCGAGCACCAGTTCCTGATCAACCCCTACGGGCTGATGTTCGACGAGATCACGGCCTCCAGCCTGGTCAAGGTCGACATGCAGTGCAACAAGCTGCTGGACTCGCCGTTCCCGGTCAACCCGGCCGGCTTCGTCATCCACAGCGCGGTGCACGAGGCGCGGCCCGAGGCGCAGTGCGTGCTGCACACCCACACCCGCGCCGGCGTCGCGGTCAGTGCGCAGAAATGCGGCATCCTGCCGATCAGCCAGCAGAGCACCTTCGTGCTGGCCTCGCTGGCCTACCATGACTACGAAGGCGTGGCCTTCCGGCCGGACGAGAAGCCCCGCCTGCAGGCCGACCTGGGCGATGCCAACTTCCTGGTGCTGCGCAACCACGGCCTGCTGACCGTCGGCCGCAGCATCGCCGACGCCTTCCTCTCCATGTACACCTTCGAAAACACCTGCCGCATCCAGATCGACGCCCAGGCCGGCGGGGAGCTGGTGCAGGTCAACCCGGCCATCCTGGCCGGCATGGCCGACGTCATGCGGGTGGCCACCGCCGGCCAGGGAGCGCAGCTGGCCTGGCCGGCGCTGCTGCGCAAGGTCGAGCGGATGGACCCGGCTTACCGGACCTGAGGCGCGTCGACAAAGGCGCGCATGCCGTCGAGCACGGTGCGCAGCCGCCGGACCTCGCGCGAACCGTCGAGCCGGCTCGACCAGCCGGCCATGCGCGCGACCCACTGCAGCCGCGGAAGCAGGCGCCGAACGAAGGCCGCCAGGTCCGGCACACCCCCCGCCCCGGCGCGCCGGTAGGCCTGCAGCACCTCGAAGACCGCCTGCGCCCCCAGGGGTTCCAGGAAGCGGGCCAGCGACATCACCAGCTGCAACGCGTCGTAGAGCTGCACCGTCGGCAGGGGCAGCGGCGGATGCAGGCACTCCTCGAAATCCAGCCGGGCGAAACGCCGGCCATCCCAGGTCAGGTTACGCGCCTGGGCGCCGCCGTGCCAGTGGCCGCGCGCATGAAAGCCCGCCAGGTCGGCGGCGGCGGCGCACATCAGCGGCAGGCGCTCGGCCTCGGGGATGCGGTGCAGCAGGTGCTCCAGCGTGTGGCCGACGTCGCCGGTGGTCAGCTGCCGGCCGTCGAAGGACAGCACCGGCGGCACCTGTTCGCCAGCGGCCGCCAGCGCCAGCAGCCTCTGGTGCTCGTACGCCAGCAGCGCTGCGCCATCGGTCTGGTGGATGGCGCGCCAGGGCACGGGCACGCCCAGCAGCCGTGACAGCAGCCAAACGCCCAGCGCATTGCCGGTGCTGCGCAGCGGACGCTGGGCGGACTTGGTCCAGGTCTTGGGGATGGTCGGCGGGTTCAAGCGGGCGATTATCGCGAATCGCCGCCACCGGGCGGGCGTCCCCTCATCCGGCAGCGGCGTAGCGCTGCAGCTCCCAGTCGCTGACGTGGCCATGCCACTGCGCCCATTCGCCGCGCTTGATCGCCAGGAACTGGCTGCACACCGCCGGGTCCAGCGCACCGGCCAGCACCGCGTCCTGCGCCAGCGCATCGAGTGCGGCGCACAGGTCGCGCGGCAGGCGCGCCGGCAAGGCACCGCCCACGGCGTGGCACTCGTACAGGTCGTCCTCGCGCACCACGGCATCGGGCACGGCAGCGTCGTCGATGCCGTGCAGACCGGCCGCCAGCGTGGCCGCCAGCGCCAGGTAGATGTTGCAGGCCGGGTCGGGCAGTCGCCATTCGAGCCGGCCGGCCACCGAGCGCAACAGGCAGGTGCGGTTGTTGTCGCCCAGCGCCTTCCACACCGGCGACCACGTGGTGCCGGAGGCGCTTTCGCTGACAGCCAGCCGCTTGTAGCTGTTGACGGTGGGCGCGCAGAAGGCCGCCAGCGCGTCGGCATGGTGCAGCAGGCCTGCCGCGAACCGCAGCCCCGGCGGGCTCAGGCCCAGGGGGCCGTCGGGCGCAGCCATGACGGCCCGGCCATCGGAATCGGTGAGGCTCAGGTGGAAGTGCAGGCCGCTGCCCGGCGAGCCCGCCAGCGGCTTGGGCATGCACGAGAACACCAGGCCGTGCTGCGCCGCCACCGCCTGCGCGGTCAGCTTGAACAGCTGGTAGCGGTCGGCGGCGGCCAGCGCCTCGTCGTGCCGGTAATTGATCTCGTACTGCCCGCTCGCGTCCTCATGGTCCGTCTGCTGCAAGGTGAACCCCAGGGCCGACAGGTGCCGGCGCATGTCGTCCAG
>SBFS01000006.1 GCA_006227825.1 Burkholderiales bacterium
TTGCCCTGGACCCGGTTGTCGAAAAACAGCATCGTGTCGCGGCACAGATCCCGGTAGATGTCATGGGTCGGCGTGCCGCTGCACTGCAGGCCGGCGGCGTGCGGCAGGCACGCACGCCGGATCCGCTCGGTCCGCGAGAGCCAGAGCAGGCGCCGCAGATGCACCAGGAGGTTGGGCGCCTCGGCCGCCAGGATCTGGCGCTCGGTGCGCGGCGAGTATTCACTGACGAAAATGACCGGCACACCGAGCCGCTCGCAGAGCCGGGCGGTTTCAGCTTCCTCACGCGAGAGCAGGGCGACCACCGCGGCCGCGCCGGCGATGCGGCGGGAGAGCGCTTCTGCAGTCGATGGCCGGACCTCAAGGCGCGCCTGGACGTCACCGGGCAGGTATTCTTGGTGGTCCATGTCGGTCGTGGCCGCCTGGGACAGCCGGACCAGGCTGGTCACCGGGCCCGGCCAGTGACGGGCGTAGGCCATGGCGCCGCTCATGTACTTGCGCGTCAAGACGAGGCCGCCTCTGGGCCCCCGGGTGGCACGCAGCGAAGGCAGCAGGATCAGTTCTGCCGGGGTGTCTCCCGCGCTTGTCATGCCAGACGGTCAAGCATCATGTCGATTTCGCCCGTGTCGACCACGAACCCGCCATCCGCAGGGCGGGCAACCACGAAGGCAAAACGCATCTCCATGCAGTCGGCAAACTCCTTGAAGGGCAGGGCAAACCGGTCGGGCGGCTGGATCACCAGGAAAGCTCCGCCCGCCGCCAGCGTGTAGACCGCATGGGAGAGGTGGCTGCCTTCGACCGCGATCACGATCGGGGCATCGAGCATCTGCGCTGCGATCTGGACGGATTCGGCGTGTGCCGGATCCACGATCCGGAATCCCTTGGCAGCGAGACGCTCCAACAGGGCCTCCTCGTTGAGCAGCCGCCGCGCTTCGCCGTCGGTTCCGCGCCTGAGAAAGACGCCGGGTGCGCCAGGCGACCCGGGCACGCTGGCGCGCAGCCGCGAACGCAGCGAGTCATAGCGCTGCCGCTTGAACTGGTTCTGGCCGTAGTCGCGGTAGATGGTCAGGCGGTCGATGCGTGCGTGTCCGGGAATGGGGGGTTCGGGCAGTCCGAGCAGATCCCGGTATCCGGCGGCGTGGCGATGGCGTTTGCCGCGGGCCCCGATCTTTCGATCCTGCGCCGAGGGGATCATCTCCAGCGTGAGGTTGTCCCGGAGAAAGCTTCCGAAGAAGTCGGCGCCGGTCCAGACGGAGGCCAGATGTGCCTCTGGCACATGCTGACGGGGGGGCAGATCGGGCTCGAGGTAACGTGCCTCTCCATGCCCGACCCGGTGCTTGCACGGGCCGAGGTAGAGATGGGTGCCGGCGAACACCGCGTTCCTCAGCAGGTAGGCCTGCGTGGCAGCATGCACCACCGGATCTCCGCGGATCAAGGCCTGTTCGGTCTGCCAATCGCGCCAGGGAGACAGCCCCAGGCAACGTTCGAGCGCACCGGGCGGAAAGAGCGCGGGCCGGCCGGGCGAGACCTGCTGCGGCCAAAGTTCCTGCATATCGCTGGCCATCTCGGTGATGTCCGGCGCCCGCCCTGCCAGCAGCCGCCGGACGTGGCGTCCGAGGAGGGCGGTGTTCAGGCCCATGGACTGCTGACCAGACCGATGATCCGGTCCTGATCGGCCGGATCCAGGTCGTGGTACAGGGGCAAACACAGGACCCGGGACGCCGCACGCTGTGCCACCGGCAACCCCTGAGGCGCGGCCGACTCGAGCGTCCGGTACATCGGCAGGTCCGAGATCAGCGGGTGGAAATAGCGCCGGGCGTGGATGTTCTCGGCCTTCAGGCGATGGTGCAATTCGTCCCGGCTCAGGGGGTAGTCCGGTTCCACCAGGACCGGGAACGCATACGAGTTGTGCCCCTCCTGTCCCGGTGGGCAGAGGCAGCGCAGACCCCGCACCCCGGAGAGCGCATGCCAGTAACGGGCAGCGACCCGGTCACGGGACGCAATGGCGGCGGCGACCTTGGGCAGCAGGGTCAGCCCGACGGCTGCACTCAATTCGGTCATCTTGGCGTTGATGCCTGTCGCTGTCACGGTCACGTCATCGACGATGCCGAAGTTGGCCAGCCGGTCCAGGGCCAGCTTCGTCTCCCGGTCGGGCGACACGATGGCCCCGCCTTCGAAGGTGTTGAAGACCTTGGTCGCATGGAAGCTCAGCACCGACAGATCGCCGGCAGCGGCAAGCGGCTTGCCCGACTGGCGCACGCCGAACGCGTGGGCGGCGTCGTAGATGACGCGCAGCCCGTGCCTGCGGGCGATCTCTTCCAGTGCAACGGTGTCGCAGGGAATGCCGTAGCAGTGCACGGCCAGGATCGCCTGCGTCCGGCTGGTGATGCGCGCCTCCACCGCCGCGGGGTCGAGGTTCAGCGTCCGCTCGTCGATGTCGGCAAAGACCGGCTCGGCCCCGGCCCATCGGATCGCATGGCTGGTGGCGACGAAGGAGAACGGCGACGTGATCACCTCTCCGGTGATGCCGAGGTGCCTCAGGGCCAGCACCAGGCCGAGCGAGGCGTTGCTCACCAGGGAGACGTGTTCGACACCGAGCCAGGCGGCGGTGGCGGACTCGAAGCGCTGGAGGATCGGACCGCGGTTGGTGAGAATTCGTGAGTCGAAGATCTCCGCCAGCAAAGGCTCAAGTTCGCCCGGGTCCGGCAGGAGCGGACGGGTGACGAAGACGGGCAGGCGGGTCATGTCGGATTCACGGCAGGACGCAATCACTGCCGCAAAGCGCAGAATAGCCGAAACCGGGGGGTTCGGGTGCCTCCCGTGTCTGCCGGCGTGTTCAGGAAGTCACGGGCAGCGGATGTGCGTGACCAACGCCCGACGGGCGGTCGGGCGACCGCTGGCAGGGATGCCCCGACAACCCGGACCGGTCAGGAAAAA
>SBFS01000178.1 GCA_006227825.1 Burkholderiales bacterium
CCGCTGAGCAGGCCTTCCCCGATCTCCTTGAAGGTGTTCAGGTCCTTGCCCAGCAGGAACACCGCCTCCGGGCTGACGCCCTCGAGCGTCAGGAACTCGTTGGCCGATTTGCCGATGCGCTGGGTCAGCATCACGAGCTGGCCGGCGGCAGCAATCTCGGATGGCGATGCGTCCTGCTGGAGCTTGAGCGAAGAGACGGTTTCGGCGATCTCGAGCAGGTCGGAGGACTGCCGGTTGATGGACCGCAGGGCGGTGCCCACCTGGGTCAGCACCTTCTCCTGCGCCAGGATGGCCGACGCGTTGCGCTCGGCATCCTCCACGCGCGGGATGAGGTCCGAGAGCGCAGGAGCGAACGACGGATCGATGGCGGAGAGCGAAAGCTGGGGGCTGCCATCGCGCAGGCCGCGCGTGTTGCTGGCCAGCACCTGGGCGCTGTCACGCACCTCGGCAAACGCATCGGGGGCACCCACCAGCGCCTGGGAGACGCTCTTGGCCAGGCGCTGCGACTGCATCAGGGCCTGACCGCTGGCAGCCACCTGCTGACTGGTCTTCTCGGCCTGGTTCAGGATGTAGACCGTCGCAGCGCCCAGCACGACCAGCGCGGCAGCGAGCATGATCGAGAGCGTTCGCTGGTGCTTTTCCGGAAGGCGACTGCCCAGCAGGGGCAGGGCGATTTCGCCGCCGACCGAGGGCGCCGGCTCGGCGTCAGCGTCGGCACGGCCTTCGGCAAGGTCCTCCGGGGTGGCCGCCAGACTCGCCGCGGCCAGGGCGGCCACTTCCTGATCGACGCCGTCCTGTGCAGCGGACTCATCACCGGCTTTTTTCTTCAGCAGCCCGGGAAACCGATCAAGCATGGCCATACGACACCTTCCAACAAAAAACCAATGACTGATGCAGCCCGGTCAGGCTGCCCAACGCTCAGGTAGCAATCGAGAGAAATTCCGGGTCGGACGCCAGCGCCTGCAGATCGAGCTCGCTCCAGGCCAATCCCTGGCTGTCGGTCAGCACCCGCGTCACATAGGCGGGCGCGTCATCTTCGGGATCGGCCACCGCGGCGAAACCCGACGGCTGGCGCAGACCCAGCAGGCGGTCGATGAGCAGGACGGCGTTGATGCCCAATGCGCCGTGCAGGCTCACCAGACGCGACTCGGAGGTGACGCGCTCGGCAGCCGGTCCGCTGCGGGCGCCGCCCTTGACGAGCAGGGCCAGGTCCACCACACCCTGCAACCCGCCGCGCAGGGCGGCCACGCCGAGGTACCAGGGCTTGGTGTAGGGCACCGGCCGCACGCCACCCCATGGGAAGATCTCGCCCGCCTGCACGAGGGGAAACAGGTAACGCTGACCGCCGGCCTCGACCGCCAGCCATGAGGCGGTGGCCGCTTCGGCCCTGGCCGCGGACAGGCGCTGCGCGAGCCGCTCCTGGAGCTCTTTGAGTGACTGACGGTTGGCCATGCTCTGTTCGCGGCGATCAAGCAGGACGGGTCAGCCGAGAGCCCGGATCTTGGAGATCAGTTCCTCGCCGTTGACCGGTTTGGTCACGTAATCGCGCGCACCCTGCCGCATGCCCCACACGCGATCGGTCTCCTGGTTCTTGCTGGTGCACATGATGATCGGAATGCTCGAATACTGGGGATCCCGCGTGATGGCGCGGGTCAACTGGAAACCATTCTGACCGGGCATCACGACGTCCATCAGGATCAGATCGGGCTTTTCCTCGCTTAGCCGACGAAAGGCTTCATCGGCATTCTCGGCGGTCCGCACGGTGTAGCCGTTTTTACCCAAAAGATCGGACAGGACCATGAGCTCGGTCTTGGAATCGTCGACGACAAGGACTTTCTGGATGGGCATCACGCAGCTCCGTTGGGGTTGGCGCCGAACTGCTGCACCGCTTGCAGCAGCTGGTCTTTGGTGAAGGGTTTGGTCAGGTATTCCTGCGAGCCGACCATGCGTCCGCGGGCCTTGTCGAAGACACCATCCTTGGAGGAAAGCATCACCACCGGCAGGCTGGCAAAGCGCGCGTTGCGCTTGATGATGGCGCAGGTCTGGTAGCCATCGAGGCGAGGCATCAGGATGTCGCAGAACACCAGGTCAGGCTGGTAGTCGTTGATCTTGGCCAGCGCATCGAACCCGTCCTCGGCCAGCAGCACCTCATGTCCGCCCTGCTTGAGAAAGATTTCGGCGCTGCGCCGGATGGTGTTGCTGTCGTCCACCACCAGGACCTTGAGCGATGCGGTCGTGCTCACGTTGGGCTTGCTCCGGAAAAGGCGTCAGTGATGCGGAACAGAAGGGACGAAGGGGTCGTCAGATCTGCACCATCTCGAAGTCTTCCTTGCGGGCCCCGCACTCGGGACAGGTCCAGTTCATCGGGACATCGGCCCAGGCCGTCCCCGGCGCGATGCCGTGCTCGGGGTCGCCGGTCGCCTCGTCGTAGATCCAGCCGCAGATCAGACACATCCAGGTCTTGGGTTCGCTCATCTTTATAGGAGTCATTGACATAGAATGCAAACATTGTATCGAGCAGGGCAGCGCGCAAAAGCCGCCTGTCAGCACGTGAAAGCCGCCTGTGCGGTAAGCGCCACGCCGGATTTCCCGCAGTCCATGGACCGCCGCACGGGTCGACCGCACGCGATTCCGCCTCCCACTGGCCCATGAGCGACAACCAAGACCCGCATTCCCCCGGAATCGAACCCGGCCAGACCTCCCTGCCCTGTGTCATGGTGTTCAACACCAACGACCCCAGCGGCGCCGGCGGACTGGCAGCCGACCTGACCGCCATGGCCAGCGCCTCGGTGCATGTGCTGCCGGTGGTGACCGGAACCTACATCAGGGACACCTCCGAGGTGCACGACCACATCGCCTTCGACGAGGACGTGCTGACCGACCAGGCACGTTGCGCCCTGGAAGACATGCCGGTGCAGGCCTTCAAGGTGGGTTTCGTCGGAAGCCCGGAAAACCTGAGCGCCATCGCCGGCCTGGCCACCGACTACCCGGACGTGCCTGTCGTGGCCTACATGCCGGACCTGTCCTGGTGGGATGAAATCGCCATCGAGACCTACCTGGATGCCTGCGTCGAACTGCTGCTGCCGCAGACCACGGTCCTGGTGGGCAACCACAACACCCTGTGCCGCTGGCTGCTGCCCGACTGGGAAGGAGACCGCCCGCCCAACGCGCGCGAGATCGCCCGTGCTGCCGCGGTGCACGGTGTGCCCTACACGCTGGTGACCGGCTTCAACGCCGCGGACCAGATGCTCGAGAGTCATCTGGCCTCGCCCGATACTGTGCTGGCCGGAGCCCGTTATGAACGATTCGAGGCGACCTTCAACGGAGCGGGCGACACCCTGTCGGCGGCCCTTTGCGCCCTGATCGCCGCCGGAGCCGACCTCCAGACCGCATGCGCCGAAGCCCTGAACTACCTCGACCAGTGCCTGGACGCCGGATTCCAGCCCGGCATGGGACACGCGACGCCGGACCGGTTGTTCTGGGCCCATGAGGACGACACGGCCGACCTGGCCGCCGGCGACACCGCAGGGACGTCGGCCGACAGCACGCTCGACGCCGACCACTTTCCCCTGGACACCACCAAGCACTGACTGCAGCAACATGACCGACCGCAACCACGACCTTTTCGAGCGTGCCAAGGCCCTCATCCCGGGCGGCGTGAACTCCCCCGTGCGCGCCTTCCGCGCGGTGGGTGGCACACCCCGCTTCATCCAGCGCGCACAGGGTGCCCACTTCTGGGATGCCAACGGCCGGAAATACATCGACTACATCGGCTCCTGGGGCCCGATGATCCTGGGCCATGGCCATCCGGCCGTGCTCGAGGCGGTGCACAAGGCCGCCATGGACGGCTTCTCGTTCGGCGCGCCGACCGAGCGCGAAGTGGAGCTGGCCGAGGAAATCATCAGGCTGGTGCCCAGCCTGGAGATGGTGCGCCTGGTCAGTTCGGGCACCGAGGCCGGCATGAGCGCGATCCGGCTCGCCCGAGGCGCCACCGGACGCAAGACCATCATCAAGTTCGAGGGCTGCTACCACGGTCACGCCGACGCGCTGCTGGTCAAGGCCGGCTCGGGCCTGGCCACCTTCGGCAACCCCACCAGCGCCGGCGTGCCGCCCGAGGTGGTGCAGCACACCCTGGTCCTCGAATACAACAACGTGGCGCAGATCGAGGCCGCGTTTGCCGAACACGGCGCCGACGTGGCCTGCGTGATGATCGAGCCGATCGCCGGCAACATGAACTTCGTGCGCGCCAGCGTGCCCTTCGTCAGGCGCATCCGCGAGCTGTGCACGCAGAACGGCGCGCTGTTCATCTTCGACGAGGTCATGACGGGCTTTCGCGTCGGCCTGGGCAGTGCCCAGGGCCACTACGCTTCGCTGATCCCGGGTTTCGAACCGGACATGACGGTGATGGGCAAGGTCATCGGCGGCGGCATGCCGCTGGCGGCCTTCGGTGGCAAGCGGGCGGTGATGGAGCACCTGGCGCCGCTGGGGGCCGTCTACCAGGCCGGCACGCTGTCGGGCAACCCGGTGGCCACCGCCTGCGGCCTGGCCACGCTGCGCGAGATCCAGCAGCCCGGCTTCTTCGAGTCGCTGTCGGCCCGCACGCGTTCGCTGGTGGACGGCCTGAAGGCCGCGGCGGACGCCGAGGGCGTTCCCTTCAGCGTCGACTGCCAGGGCGGCATGTTCGGCTTCTTCCTGATGCCCGAACTGCCGCAGAACTATGCGGCGGTGATGAAGACCGACGGGGCCAGGTTCAACGCCCTCTTCCACGGCCTGCTCGATCGCGGCGTCTACATCGCCCCGGCGCTGTACGAGGCCGGGTTCGTCAGTGCCGCCCACGGAGAGGAAGACATCGCCATCACCGTGGCGGCAGCCCGCGAGGTGTTCAGGCAGATGGCCTGAACACCGGCCCTTTGGCGCCGCCTCAGGCGGCGTACATCGGCTTGTTGTCGTTCAGGTTCAGCCAGCCCTTGACGATGCGGTAGATGATCCAGACCGCGTTGGCCAGCAGGACGGCAAAGCCGACGAAGATCACCAGCGACAAGGCCCCCAGCACGCCCCACAGCAGGCCGAACCAGAAGGTGCGCATCTGCCAGCGGAAGTGGCTCTCGAACAGGGTCCCGCGCATGTCCTCGCGCTTGATGTAGTTCATCACGATGGCCACGATGGCCGTGATGCCCACCAGGAAGGACGCCGCGTACAGCGCATAGATGATGGTCGTGACTGTTCTGGCCGAACGCGTGCGCTCGTCGTCAAAGGTGGGGGTCATGCAAGTCGTCCTCCTGGAGCAGGTATGGCCGTCGGCTCAATGCCGGAAATGGCGCACACCGGTGAACACCATGGCCACGCCCCGCTCGTTGGCGGCGTCGATGACCTCCTGGTCGCGCATCGAGCCACCGGGCTGGGCCACGCAGGTTGCACCCGCGTCGACCACCACGTCCAGGCCGTCGCGGAACGGGAAGAAGGCGTCGCTGGCCACCACCGTGCCCTTGAGGCTGAGCTTCGCAGCCTCGGCCTTGATGCTGGCGATGCGTGCCGAGTCGAGGCGGCTCATCTGGCCGGCACCCACGCCCATGGTCATGCCGTTCCTGCAGAACACGATGGCGTTGGACTTGACGTACTTGGCCACCTTCCAGGCAAACAGCAGGTCCTGCAGTTCATCCGGCGTGGGCTGCTTGACGGTGACGACCTTCAGGTCGGCCAGCGCCAGCTCGTGGTTGTCGGCGGTCTGCAGCAGCAGGCCCGAGCCCACGCGCTTGGCGTCCATGGCGTTGCGGCCCTGGTCCCAGGCGCTGGCGCCGCCCCGCGCCGCCGCGTCGGCGCTGCTCGCGTTCGGCAGGGCGATCTTCATCAGGCGCACATTGACCTTGGGCTTGAAGATCTCCAGCGCTTCGGCGGTGAAGTCGGGCGCCATCAGCACCTCGACGAACTGCCTGACCACCGCCTCGGCCGCCGCCTTGTCCACGGTGCGGTTGAAGGCGATGATGCCGCCGAAGGCGCTGGTCGGGTCCGTCTGGAAAGCCTTGGCGTAGGCCTCGTGCGCGTCCTTGCCCACGGCCACGCCGCAGGGGTTGGCGTGCTTGACGATCACGCAGGCCGGCGCCTCGAAGCTCTTGACGCACTCCCAGGCCGCGTCGGCATCGGCAATGTTGTTGTAGGACAGTTCCTTGCCCTGCAGTTGCACGCCCGTCACCAGCGAGCCGGGGGCGGGGTGCAGGTCGCGGTACAGCGCCGCCTGCTGGTGGCTGTTCTCGCCGTAGCGCAGGTCCTGCACCTTGATGAACTGGCCGTTGGACTGGCCGGGAAACAGGTTGCGCGAGGGCACATAGCTCTCGCTCAGTTTGTCTTCCTCGAACGTCACCGACGACAGGTAGTCGCTGATGGCGCCGTCGTACTGGGCAATGCGGTTGAAGGCGGCGACCGACAGCGCGAAGCGCAGCTTGTCGCCAAGCCTGCCGTTGGCCTTCAGCTCACCGATCACGGCCTCGTACTGGCCGGCGTCGGTGACCACGCCCACGTCCTTCCAGTTCTTGGCGGCGCTGCGCACCATGGCCGGGCCGCCGATGTCGATGTTCTCGATCGCGTCGGCCAGTGTGCAGCCGGGCTTTGCGACCGTGGCCTCGAACGGATACAGGTTGACCACCAGCAGATCGATGGTCTCGATGCCGTGCTCGTTCAGCGCGGCCATGTGCTCGGGCATGTCGCGGCGGGCCAGCAGGCCGCCATGCACCATGGGATGCAGGGTCTTGACGCGGCCGTCCAGCATCTCCGGAAACTTCGTCACCTCGGCCACCTCGGTGACCGGCAGGCCCTGGTCGGCCAGAAGCCGGGCGGTTCCGCCGGTGGACAGGAGCTGGACACCGAGGCCGTGCAGGGCCCGGGCAAAGTCGACGATGCCGGTCTTGTCGGAGACGGAGAGGAGAGCGCGCATGATGGATGACGGTGATGGGGACGGAAAACGGTTGACGCAAGAGGGCGGATCAGTCGATCAGCTTGTGTTCGAGCAGCTTCTTGCGCAGGGTGTTGCGGTTCAGCCCCAGCCACTGGGCGGCCCGGGACTGGTTGTGCTGCGCCTGCTCCATGACCACCTCGAGCAGGGGCTTCTCGACCGCCTTGACCAGCATGTCGTGCAGACCCGCCGGCTCGGTGCCGTTGAGGTCATGGAAATAGCTTTCGAGGCTGGCACGCACACAGTCGTGCAAGGATCCCTGGCTCATGCGGCAAGCTTCCATTCGGTGTTGTCCTCCGCCGCGGGTGGCACGGTCGGCGGGTCGGATATCCAGGCATCAAAGAAGTCGGCCACGGCCCTGAGCTGTTCGTCGCTGCGGGTCAGGCTGTTGATGCGGACGCGGAACCGGACGATTTCCTGCGGCGGCAGGGCCAGCGCATGCACATACCAGCCCAGGTGCTTGCGCGCGCTGCGCACGCCGGTGTGCTCGCCGTAGAGGTCATAGTGGTCGTGCAGGTGGTCGACCAGCCAGCCCCTGACTTCCTCCAGGCCGGGCGCCGGCAGATGCTCTCCGGTCGCCAGGAAGTGGGCGATCTCGCGGAAGATCCAGGGGCGTCCCTGCGCGGCACGACCGATCATGACGGCGTCGGCCCCCGTGCGGCGCAGCACCTGTGCCGCACGGACCGGGCTGTCGATGTCGCCGTTGGCCACCACAGGAATGCAGGCCCGGCTCTTGATGAGGGCCACGGTGTCGTGCTCGGCCTGCCCGCCGTAACCCTGCTCCCGCGTCCGGCCGTGGACCGTCAGCATCTGCACCCCGGCCGCCTCGGCGGCCTGCGCGATGACCGGGGCGTTGCGGCCGCTGGCGCACCAGCCGGTGCGCATCTTGAGGGTGACCGGCACACCGTGCGGCGCGCAGGCCGCCACCACGGCCTCGACGATGCCAATGGCCAATTGCTCGTCCTGCATCAGGGCGGAGCCGGCCCATTTGTTGCACACCTTCTTGGCCGGGCAGCCCATGTTGATGTCGATGATCTGGGCACCCCGGTCGATGTTGTAACGCGCGGCGTCGGCCATCATCCGGGCGTCGGTGCCGGCGATCTGCACCGCGATCGGACCCGGTTCGCCGCTGTGGTCGGCGCGGCGCGAGGTCTTGAGGCTGTCCTGCAGGTCGGGCCGGCTGGTGACCATCTCGCTGACCGCGTAACCGGCGCCCAGACGCTTGCACAGCTTGCGGAACGGCCGGTCCGTCACGCCGGCCATGGGCGCAACAAACAGGTTGTTCGGCAGGCGGTACGGCCCGATGTGCATGGTGATGGGAGAATCGGCGGCTTTGGCGGAGGCCCGGCCGGTGGCGGCATCGGGGATGCGCAT
>SBFS01000308.1 GCA_006227825.1 Burkholderiales bacterium
ATCCGCGAGGCGATGGCACCCCGCTGTCGGGCCAGAAAGAGCAGGCAACAAAAAACCCGCTGCGTTGCCGCAGCGGGTTTGATCAATTTCAGATCAGCGGGCTGGTCAAGCCAGCGCCCGATCAGAAGTTGTGGCGGATGCCCAGGCCGAAGTTGTTCTCGCTGGCGGTGGCGCCGATCTTGGCATCGTCGTCACGCAGGAACGCCAGGTAGGCGAAGGTGCGCTTGCTCAGCGGGTACTTGGCTTCGATCAGCAGGTCGGTGTCGTCGGCGTCGGTGTCACGCGCGATGTCCAGGACCAGGCTGACCGGGCCGACGGTGGTGCCGGCGCCGATGCTGAAGCCCTTGGAAGCACCGGCCGGATCGATCCAGGCACCGGCAACGCGGAAGGCGCCGAAGTTGTAGTTGGCGCCGATGTGCCAGTTCTTCTCGGCACCGCTGACCTTGTTGTAGCCCAGGCCAACGGCCAGGGGGCCGCCGCGGTACAGGACGTTCAGGTCAACCTTGGCATCGCCACCGTTGTTCTCTTCCAGGATGTAGCCCAGGGTCGCGGTGACACCGCCCATGTTGGGGGAGGTGTACTGGAACTGGCTGCTGTTGCGGATGCCGCCCAGCACCGGAGCGAACTGGTTCACGACGACGGAGTAGTTGGCAGCGCCGGTCAGTTCCCAGGCAGCGGCGGCGAAGAACGAGGGGTTCAGGGTGCGGCCCAGGCGGACTTCACCGAAACCACCCGACAGGGCCATCCAGGCGGCGCGGCTGAAGGGGCCGGGGCCGGACTGCGACAGGGTGCCGTCAGCGATGTTGATGCCTTGCTCGAAGTTGAAGCTGGCTTTCAGGCCGCCGCCCAGGTCTTCGGTGCCACGGATGCCCCAACGGCTGTTGCCGTTGTTCATCTTGCTGGAGCCCAGGAAGGAGGTGTCGTTGTCCACGCCTTCGACGGCACCGGTCTGGCCGATACCGGCGTCAGCCACGCCGTACAGGGTCACGGAAGACTGGGCAAAGGCAACGCTGGTGGCAGCCACGGCGGCCAGAGCGATCAGGGTCTTTTTCATTGAGAGTTTCTCCAAGGTTGAAAAAAGGGCCGTGGGTCTGTCGCCCCCGAGCCAACCTCCGTTGTTGGAAGTTGATGCTATTGCACCAGATGCCGACAGCGGATGCAAAGTTTTTGGTGATGCGCCCAGCCATTTGTCGTGCATGCACAACATTTCATCGGCCTCTGCGCACCAAAACCATGCACCGGTGTCCGCCATGGTGCCAGCCATCCTGCGATGGCCCCGGCCAGCAGCCAGGGCGCCGACACGGCACAATGGCGCCGTTGCTCCCGGCGGTCCGGCGTGCCCTGCCGTCCGCCTTTGCAAGCACAAGGAGACCTGCCATGGATGCCCTGCTGGTGGCCGCCGATTCGGCCTTGCGCACCCTGTTCGTGAGCCCGCGCGCCTCGCGCGCCTGCCCGACCCTGCCCGAGGCGGCCGAGGCGCCTGCCCTGCCTGCGCACGAGCAGGCGCTGTCGGGCGCGCTGATGCGGGTCAACCACGTGGGCGAGGTCTGCGCCCAGGCGCTGTACACGGCGCAGGCGCTGGCGGCGCGCAGCGGACCGCGTCCGAACGAGTCCCTGGCGCGCCAGCTCGAGGCCGCGGGCCGGGAGGAGACCGACCACCTGGCCTGGACAGCCGAACGGCTGCGCGAGCTGGGCGCCCGCCCTTCGTTGCTCAACCCCCTGTGGTACGCCGGCGCCTTCGGCCTGGGTCTGGTGGCCGGCCGGCTGGGCCCGGGCGTGAGCCTGGGTTTCGTGGTCGAGACCGAGCGGCAGGTGGAGGCCCACCTGGCCGGCCACATGGACCGTCTGCCGGCCGCAGACCAGGCCTCGCGCGCCATCGTGGCGCAGATGAAGGACGACGAGGCCCGTCACGCACGCGAGGCCCAGCGGGCCGGCGCCACCGAACTGCCGGCGCCGGTGAAGCTGCTGATGAAGGGCGCAGCCAAGGTCATGACGACGGTGGCGCACCGGATATGAGGCCCCCACGCTCCGCCGCTGCGCGGGTCGCTGCCCCCCAAGGGGGCTGATCCGGCTTGGGGCGGCCCGGCGCCGGATCGCTTCGGCCCCCACGCTCCGCCGCTGCGCGGGTCGCCCGGTCAGGCTTCGACGAGCTCGAAGCCGGTGGTGATCTCGGCGGTCTTGCCCAGCATGATGCTGGCCGAGCAGTATTTCTCGTGGCTCATGGCGATGGCGCGCTCCACGGCGGCCGGCGGAATGCCCTTGCCGGTGATGGTGAAGTGCATGTGGATGCGGGTGAAGACCTTGGGGTCGGCGTCGGCGCGCTCGGAGGTCAGCCTGACGCTGCAGCCGCGCACGTCGTGCCGGCCGCGCCGCAGGATGAGCACCACGTCATAGGCGGTGCAGCCCCCGGTGCCGGCCAGCACGGTTTCCATGGGGCGCGGGGCCAGGTTGGCGCCGCCGTTCTCCGGCCGTGCCGCGTCGGGCGCGCCGTCCATGGCCAGCACATGGCCGCTGCCGGTCTCGGCCACGAAACCCATGTGGGAGCGGGTGCCGGCGGCGCCGGTCCAGGTGACGGTGCATTCCATGGTGGGGTCTGGGCTGTGAAAAAATGGGCGGCCGCTGGGGTCAGCTCTCTAATCAGGAGCATCGGACCCGGTTTTCTTGTTGCATTGCAGCATGCAGCCGCTATACTGGCGCCATTGTATTGAAGGTTGTCTCCTCTGCCCTCCACGGGTGGATTCAGGCCCGGACCGGCATCGCCGTCCGGGCCTTTTTTTGCCTTGCGGCGTCCACCGATATGATGCGGTGCAAACACCGCACGGCCACCCGAGGCCTTGCGGACCAGGAAATCCGAGATGCCGAACCGAAAGCACACCCCTGCGCCCGCCTCCGGCGCCACCGAACTGACCCCGGCCGACTACCTGAAGAAGATCCTGACGGCGCGGGTGTACGACGTGGCGGTGGAGTCCCCGCTGGAGCCGGCACGCAACCTGAGCCGGCGCCTGCACAACAAGGTGCTTCTCAAGCGGGAGGACCAGCAGCCGGTGTTCAGCTTCAAGCTGCGCGGCGCCTACAACAAGATGGCCCACCTCAGCGCCGAGCAGCTTGCGCGCGGTGTCATCTGCGCCTCGGCCGGCAACCACGCCCAGGGTGTGGCGCTGGGCGCCCACAAGCTGGGCACGCGCGCGGTGATCGTCATGCCCACCACCACGCCGCAGGTCAAGGTCGATGCGGTGCGCGCGCTGGGCGGCGAGGTCGTGCTGCACGGCGACAGCTATTCGGATGCCCACGGGCACGCGGTGGCCCTGCAGAAGGCGCAGGGGCTGACCTTCGTGCACCCTTTCGACGACCCCGATGTCATCGCCGGCCAGGGCACGATCGCCATGGAGATGCTGCGCCAGCTCCAGAGCCTGGGCTCGGAGCGGCTGGATGCGGTGTTCGTGGCCGTCGGCGGTGGCGGCCTGATCTCGGGCGTGGCCAATTTCATCAAGGCGCTGCGACCGGAGATCCGGGTGATCGGGGTGCAGACCAGCGACTCGGACGCCATGCTGCGCTCGGTCAGGGCCTGTGAGCGCGTGGCGCTGGGCGATGTCGGCCTGTTTGCCGACGGCACGGCGGTCAAGCTGGTGGGCGAGGAGACCTTCCGCATCGCCCGCGGGCTGGTGGATGATTTCATCGTGGTCGACACCGACGCGGTGTGCGCGGCCATCAAGGACGTGTTCGTGGACACCCGCAGCATCGTCGAGCCCTCGGGCGCGATGGCGGTGGCGGCCATCAAGCAGTACGTGGCCACGCACAAGACGCGCGGCGAGACCTACGCCGCCATCCTGTGCGGCGCCAACATGAACTTCGACCGGCTGCGCTTCGTGGCCGAGCGTGCCGAGGTCGGCGAGGAGCGCGAGGCGCTGTTCGCGGTGACCATTCCCGAGGAACGCGGGAGCTTCCGGCGCTTCTGCGAGCTGATCGGCAGCCTGCCCGGACCGGCGCGCAACGTGACCGAGTTCAACTACCGCATCCACGACGGCAGCAAGGCGCATGTGTTCGTGGGGCTGACGACCTCGGCCAAAGGCGAGTCGGCCCGGATCGCGGCCACGCTGGGCCGGCACGGTTTCGACACGCTGGACCTGACGCACGACGATCTGGCCAAGGAGCACATCCGCCACATGGTGGGCGGCCATTCGCCATTGGCCCACGACGAGCGCCTGCTGCGCTTTGTCTTCCCGGAGCGGCCCGGCGCGCTGCTGAAATTCCTGAGCCTGATGCGCCCGGGATGGAACATCAGCCTGTTCCACTACCGCAACCAGGGTGCCGACTACGGCCGCATCCTGGTCGGCCTGCAGGTGCCGCCCAAGGACCACAAGGCGTTCCAGCGCTTCCTGGAGACGCTGGGCTACCCGTACGTCGAGGAAACCGACAACCCGGTCTACCGCCTGTTCCTGCAGAGCTGAGGCTGCGACATGGACTCCAGCGGACAGGCCGCCTCGATCGACACGCGCATGGCCACCCGGCCGCTGGACCTGGAGCTGCCGGTGGTGCAGCCGACGGGCCGGCCGGCGCTGGACGCGCAGGTGGCCGCGCTGCTGGCCAGCCCCTGCCACCCCGACCATGCGCTTGGCCGCATGGAGACGCTGGTGCAGCAGCTGGTGCGCATCCAGCACCCAGAGGGCCTGGAGGTCGCGGGGATCTCGCTGGAGCGGCCCCAGATGCTGGTGTTTGCCGCCGACCACGGCATCGTGGACGAAGGGGTGTCGGCCTTCTCCCAGGAAACCAGCGGCCAGCGGGTCGAGGAACTGCTCGCGGGGGAGGCACCGGTGAACGCCCTGGCGCGGGTGCACGGCTTCGACCTGACCGTGGTGGACGCCGGGCTGGCCCGGCAGCTGGAGCTGCCAGCGGGGCCCGGCGGTCGGGTGGCGCTTCTCTCGCGCAAGATCGGCCATGGCACCCGCAACATGGTGCTCGGGCCGGCGATGTCGGCGCGGCAGGCGGTGGCCGCACTGCAGGCCGGCATGGACGTGGTGCGGCACCTGCCCGGACGCGTGCTGGCGCTGGGCGACATCGGGGTCGGCAGCAAGGCCTGCGCATCCCTGCTGCTCTCGCGCCTGTGCGGTGTGCCTCTGGCCGACGCCAGCGGCCAGGAACAGGGCGGCGGGACGGACAGCCTGCGGCGCCAGCACCGGCTGAAAAAGCTGCAGCTGGCGGCGGTGCGCCACCGCAAGGCGGTGAGCCCGCTGGAGGTCCTGGCGGCGATGGGCGGGTTCGAGATCGCGATGCAGGCCGGGGCGGTGCTGCAGGCCGCCAGCGAGCGGCGTATCGTGCTGATCGACGGTTTCGTGGCGGGCGCGGCAGCCCTGGTGGCCCGCGGCCTGAAGCCGGAGGTGGGCGACTACCTGGTGTTCGGGCACCGCTCGACGGAGCCGGGGCACCGGCTGCTGCTGATCCACATGCAGGCGCAGCCGCTGCTGGACATGGAACTGCGCATCGGGCAGGGCGTCGGCGCCCTGCTCGCCTGGCCGATGCTGCAGTCCGCCCAGGCCCTGCTCGCCCGGCGCCTGGCCGCCGGCCAGGGCAGCCGCTGAACGATCAGGAGCCGGGCACGACGGTGCCGCCGTCACCCCCGCGGTCCGGGGGCATGGCGGGCGTGGGGTCCGGGATGGCGCCGGTGGCCGGCGCCGCAGGCGGCGTGTACACCGGCATGGGGGGCGGCGTGTAGACCGGCGCCGCAGGCGGGGTGAGCATCCGACCCGCCGCTGCCTGGCCACCCGCCCGGGCGGCTGCCGGCGCGTCGGGTTGCTGCGGCATCGGCAGTTCGACCGTGCTCGGGCCGTCCATCGACGGACCCAGCCGGGCCACGCGCTCGTCCACCGACTGCAGGACCAGACCGCCTTCGAGCGTGGCGCCCACCGCATACGGCCGCGGGGGCTCGCCGCCGATGGCGATCAGGGCGGCTCCGCGCTGGCGCCGGTCGGCCACGACCCCGAGCAGGGTGTAACGCAAGGCAACAGGTGCAGCCGAAACGGTGTCGGCCGGCGCGGCCATCGGGGCGGAATGACCGAGCGACCGGGCCACCGCCTGGGGATCGGCGGCGGGCAGGCTGGCCGGACCGGAGGCCACCGGCACCCAGGCGGACCGCCCCATGGCCTGCAGGCCCCAGTAGCCGGCCGTCAGGCCGGCAACCAGCCAGAGCAGACCCGCCAGCACGACCGTCCACGGCCGGTCGTCGTGGGTCAGCACGAAGCGGCTGTCCCCCTGCAACACCGAATGGCCGAAGGTCGACGTCTTGCTCATGCGCGCATTATGATCCACCCTCCTGCAGGGCGTGTCCGCACCGCCTGCCGGGCTGTCATTTCCGAAGGGAGTCTGCTCTTGATGAACCTGATTGCCATGTCCCGCCCCGCCAACCGACCGGCCGGCCGGCCCGAGCGACGCCTGCGCCGCGGGTTCACGCTCATCGAGCTGATGGTGGTGCTGGTCATCATCGGCATCCTGGCGGCGCTGATCGTGCCGAACGTGCTCGACCGGGCCGACGATGCCCGCGTGACCGCGGCACGCACCGATGTCAACAACATCATGCAGGCACTCAAGCTCTACCGGCTGGACAACCAGCGCTACCCGACGGCCGAACAGGGCCTGGGCGCCCTGACCGCACGGCCGACCGCCCAGCCGGTGCCGCCCAACTGGCGACCCTACCTCGAGAAGTTGCCGGCCGACCCCTGGGGCCGCCCCTACCAGTACCTGAACCCCGGTGCGCACGGCGAGGTCGACGTGCTGTCGCTCGGGGCCGACGGTCAGCCGGGTGGCGAAGGACGCGACGCGGACGTCGGCAGCTGGAACTAGTCATGCTCTGCCTGCGCCGCCGCGCGGCCGTCCCCCCTGCCGCCCGCAGGGAACGGTCCCTGTGGCCCGGCCGCGCGAGCGGCACGCGCGGCATGACCCTGCTGGAGCTGCTGGTGGTGCTGTCCATCGCGGCCCTGGCCACGGCCGGCGCCACACTGGCCTTGCGCGACCCCGGCGCCACGCAGCTCGAACGCGAGGCGCTGCGCCTCTCGGCCCTGCTCGACGCGGCGCGTGCCCAGTCGCGGACGACCGGCGTGGCGGTGCGCTGGCAGCCGGGTCCGCAGGGCTTCGAGTTCCAGGGCTTGCGCCCCCCGCCGGAGGGCATGCCGGCCAACGGCCTGCAGAGCGCGGGGCGCCAATGGCTGGACAGCCAGACCCGGGCGGTCATCGTCCAGCCCCCGGGGGCCAGCACCCTGGTGCTGGGCCCGGAGCCGCTGATCCCGGCCCAGCGCGTGGATCTGTTCCTGGGCGAGAGGAGGCTGGGTCTGGCCAGCGACGGCCTGGGGCCCTTCCGGGTGGTGACAGGGGAACCCGGACCATGAAGCCGGCCCGGGGATTCACCCTGATCGAGATCATGGTGGCCCTGGCGGTGGTGGCGATCACGCTGGTCGCCGGACTGCAGGCCACCGGCGCCCTGACCCGGCAGGCCCAGCGGCAGACCGACCAGTGGCTGGCCCAGCTGTGCGCGGAGAACGAACTGACCCGGCTGCGGCTGATCCGCCAGCTTCCGGGCATCGGCAACAGCACCGTGGCCTGCGAGCAGGCGGGACAGCGCATGCAGGTGCAGCTGGTGGTGTCGCCGACACCCAACCCCAATTTCCGCCGCATCGACGCGGTGGTGGAGGGGGATGTGGAAGGCCGGACGGTGCGCCTGCTGTCCATATCGACCGTCCAGGGGAGGTTCTGAGCATGGCCACGCGCTGCGCCGGACGCCGGCCCCGGGGGTTCACCCTGATCGAGCTGCTGGTGGCGATCGTCGTGATGTCGCTGCTGGCGCTGCTGAGCTGGCGCTCCATCGACGGGATGATGCGCACCCAGACCCTGACCCAGGAACGCGCCGACACCCTGCTGCGGATGCAGGCGGCCGTGGGCCAGTGGGTGGCCGACCTGGATGCGGTGATCGACACCAACGAGCTGAGGCCCCTGGTCTTTGACGGCAACATGCTGCGGATGACCCGCCGTGACGCGGCGGAGACGGGCCTGGGCAGCCCGGGCATCCGGGTCGTGGCCTGGACCCGCCTGACCGGTGTGGCCGGCGACGACGCCGCTGCGGCCAGCGGACACTGGGTGCGCTGGGAGTCGGCGCCGGTTCGCCGGCGCGACGAACTGGCCCGGGCCTGGCAGCGGGCCGAGCAGTGGCGGGCGGCGGGCGGACAGGCCCCTGCGGTCCAGTCGGGCGACAGCCGGGTGGTGCTGGTGGGCATCGAGGGTTGGCAGATCTTCTACCACCGGGGGCAGACCTGGAGCAACCCGCTGTCGGCCACCGGCGACGAGGCCGCACAGGCCGCCGGTGACATCGAGGACATGCCCAACGGTGTCCGGCTGGTGCTCGAACTGCCCGCTCAGGCCGGCCTGAGCGGCCCGCTGCTGCGGGACTGGGTGCGCCCCACACTGGAGGCCGGCCGATGAGGGCGGGTCGCCCACGGGCCGCCGAGCGTGGCGCAGCCCTGCTGCTGGCCATGCTCACCGTGACGCTGGTGGCGTCGGTGGCAGCCGCGGCCCTCTGGCAGCAATGGCGGGCCACCGAAATCGAGATGGCCGAGCGCCAGCGCCAGCAGGCGGGCTGGGTGCTGACCGGTGCGCTGGACTGGGCGCGCCTGATCCTGCGCGAGGACGCGCGCGGCAACCGCAACGCGGGCAACGCGGACCACCTGGGCGAACCCTGGGCGATGCCGCTGGAAGAGGCCAGGCTCTCGAGCTTCCTGGCGGTGGACCGGGACAACAGCGCCGACGAGGTGATGCAGGCCTTTCTGTCGGGAGAGCTGGTCGACATGCAGTCGCGCCTGAACTTCACCAACCTGGTGCGGCTGACTGCCATGGAGGGGGGCACCCGGGTCGAGGTCTCGCAACCCGACCTCGAGGCCTTCACGCGCCTTTACGAGCTGCTGGAGCTGCCACTGCCCGAGCTGAACGCGGCCGTGGACGCGCTGCAGCAGACCTACACCCAGGCCGCCAACGAACCGATGCCCTCGCCGACACCGCTGCTGCCGCGCAAGCTGTCCCAGCTGGCCTGGTACGGCGTGTCCGCCGCCAGCATCGCGGCGCTGGAGCCCCATGTGACCGTGTTGCCCCAGCGCAGCACCCTGAACCTGAACACCGCGAACCTGCGTACACTGGTGGCGGGTGTTCCCGGGCTGGACCTGGCCCAGGCCCAGGCGCTGGTGACCGCGCGCGAGCGGGGGCCCTTCGTCCAGCTGGAAGATGCCGCCCGTATACTGAATGACCCGGAGGTGAGGTTTGCGCAGGAGCAACACGGTACGCGCAGCCGGTTCTTCCAGGTCCGGGGGCGGCTGCGGCTGGACGAGGCGGTGATCGAGGAGCGTTCGCTGGTCGTCCGGGACAACCTGACCGTGAGCGTGCTCTGGCGGGAGAGGATCTGACCCGATGGACCGGCCTCTCGCCCATTTCCATGCCGACATGCCCTGTCGCCCGACCCGATGTTCGCTCTGCCCTGCCATGAGGCCCTGACGTGCTGATCCTCGCGCCTGCCAATCTGTCGATCACCGACCCGCCGGGTCGCGACGCTGCGGTGGACTGGGTCCGCAGCAGCGACGGCCTCATGGTGCTGTCCCATGGGCAGTCGGAGGCGGCGTCGACCCTTCCGCCGGACAAGGACGTGGTCCTGGTCGTGCCCCCGCGCGCGCTGTCGTGGCACCGGGTCGAGGTGCCGAAGGTGGGACAGGCCCGATGGCGGGCCGTGCTCGAAGGCCTGCTCGAGGACCGGCTGCTCGACGATGTCGAGGAGCTGCATTTTGCTGCCGAGCCCGGCAAGCGCCCGGGCCAGATGATGTGGGTGGCCGTCTGCCGCAAGCCCTGGCTGTCGGCCTGGCTGCAGGCCCTGGAGGCGGCAGGGCGCCCTGTCTCGCGCATCGCCCCGCTGCTGTGGCCCCTGCCCTCGACCACGGGCCAGGACCAGGCGTCCGGCAACGCGCTGGACACCAGCCCCTCGCTGCACTGGGCACACGAGGAGGGGAACACGGCCTGGCTGACCAGCGCCAGCCCGGCCGGCGTGAGCTGCCTGCCGCTGCAGACGGCCAACGGCACCACGGCCCAGGCCCTGCTCGGTGCCCTGATGCCGGGCACCGACCTCGACCCGTTCTCTGCCGCCGACCAGCCGCAGGGAGCGCGGTGGATGGCCGATCCGGCGGTGGCGAGCATGGCCGAGGGCATTCTCGGCCAGCGCTTCGAGCTGGTGACCCGGGACGACTGGATGCTGCAGGCCGCCGCCTCCGAGTGGAACCTGGCCCAGTTCTCGTTTGCCCTTTCTGCCCGGGCCCGGCACGGGCAGCGCTGGCGCAGCCTGTGGCGCCGCTGGCGCACCGCCCCGGCCTGGCGGCCGGCACGCTGGGGTCTGGCCGCGCTGGTGCTGGTCCAGCTGGCCGGGCTGAACGCCGCTGCCTGGCTGGAGCACCGCAGCCTCAGGGCCAAGGAGGCACAGGTGCAGGCCCTGGTCAGGCAGAGCTTTCCCCAGGTGACGCTGGTGCTGGATGCGCCCGCGCAGATGCGCCGGGAGGTGCAGCGACTGCAGCAGGCCAGCGGCGCCCTGGGCCCGGGCGACCTGGAAACCCAGCTGTCCGCGGTCGGCCAGGCCATTGGCGCTGCACGCAGCTGGCCCACGCGCGTCCAGTTCGGCAGCGGACAGACGCAGCTGGGCGCCTGGCAGGTCTCGGACATCCCGCCCGAGCGCATCGCCGGTTCGCTGCAGTCTTCCGGGTGGCTGGCCCGCTGGGACGGCGATGCGATCAGCCTGCGGCCGGCAGGAGCCAACCCATGATCCGCCCCGGCAACCCCGCCGCTTCTTCTGCCTCTTCTGCCTGGCAGGCGGTGACCGGGCGCGTGCAGGTGTCGCTGGCGGGCCTGGCGCCGCGGGAACGCCTGGCTGTCCGGCTGGCCCTGTGGCTGCTGGCTGTGGCGCTGCTCTGGTGGGTGGCGCTGGCGCCCGCATGGCGCACGCTGGCACAGGCCCCCGAACGGCACGCGCGTCTGGATGTCCAGCTCGAAGAGATGAACCGCCTGGCCGCCACGGCCGAGCTGCTGCGCCAGCAGACCTCCGCACAGGTGATCGGGCGGGCGGCGGCGCTCAGCGCCATCGAGGCGTCCATGGGCACGCTGGGGGGCACGGGGCAGATGAGCGTACAGGGGGACCGGGTGAGCGTCAGCCTGCTCAACACCCCGCCGCAGGCGCTGTCCCAGTGGCTGACCCAGGTCCGGCTCAATGCCCGGGTGCTGCCGCTGGAGGCGCAGCTCAGTGCCAGCACCGCGTCGCAGACATGGAGCGGCACCGTGCTCCTCGGAGGCGCGAGCCTGTCGGAGAACTGACATGGAAACCGTCTGGCCCCGCCGGATGGGTTGGCTGGCCTTGCTGCTGGGGCTGCTGGTCGCGCTCGTGCTGTTCGCGCCCGCCAGGTGGCTGGCCGGCGCGGTGACCGGCATGACGGACGGGCGCCTTCAGTTGCTCAACGCACGCGGCAGCCTGTGGGACGGGCAGGCCGATGTGGTGCTGACCGGCGGCTCCGGCAGCCAGACCAGCGCCACACTGCCCCAAGGCATCCGCTGGCGCCTGCGCCCGGCCTGGGAGGAGGGTTCGCCGGCCCTGCGGCTGGCCCTGCAGGCACCCTGCTGCACGGCCGACCCCCTGCTTCTGAGCCTGCGCGGCGGCATCTCCAGCCTGAGCCTGCACCTGGCGGCCTCCCGCAGCCACTGGCCGGCCGACCTGCTCGCGGGCCTGGGCACGCCCTGGAACACGCTTCGCCTGGAAGGCCGTCTGCAGCTGCAGACGGACGGATTTGCGGCGCGCTGGAACCAGGGCCGCCTGGGTCTTCAGGGCGGCATCGGGCTGGATGCCTTCGACCTGTCCTCGCGACTGTCTCCCCTTCGTCCCCTGGGCAGCTACCGGCTGGAACTGCGGGCGGCCAGCGACGGTCACACCGGCAGCCTCTCGCTGTCCACGCTCAGTGGCGCCCTGCAGTTGCGGGGGGAGGGACAGTGGGTCGGCTCCCGGTTGCGTTTCGAGGGCGTGGCCGAGGCGGAACAGGGCCGTGAGATGGCCCTGACCAACCTGCTCAACATCATCGGCCGGCGGGACGGTACCCGCTCGCTTCTCCGTCTGGGCTGACGGCGTGGCGTTTGTGCACCACAGGCGCATCCCGGATCGCGATAGGATCGACACATGAACCCGAATGACCTGAAAACGACCGCTGCGGATGCGGCTCCCGGACCCGGGAGGGCGCGGTGGCGGCATCAGCTGCTGGCCGTGAGCGCATGCACCCTGCTGGCGCTGGCCCCCTGGTCGGTGCAGGGGCAGTCCGGCCGCGCCTCCAGCGAACCTGTCGTGCTGAACTTCGTGGGTGCCGAGATCGAGGCGGTCGCGCGCACCATGGCGACCATCACCGGCCGCAACGTGGTGGTCGACCCGCGCGTGCGCGGCACCATCAACCTGGCGACCGAGCGTCCCGTGCCGCCCCAGGCGGCCCTGAACCAGTTCGCGGCCGTGCTGCGCCTGCAGGGTTTCTCGCTGGTGGACACCGGCGGGCTGTACAAGATCGTCCCCGAGGCGGACGCGAAACTGCAGGGGCAGGTGGTCAACGCCGGGTCGGTGGACCGGCTGCAGACATCCAACCAGATCGTCACGCAGATTTTCCGGCTCAACCACGAGTCGGCCAGCAGCCTGGTGCCGGTGCTGCGCCCCCTGATCGGGCCCAACAACACGATCAACGTCAGCCCGGGCAACAACTCCCTGATCATCACCGACTACGCGGACAACCTGCAGCGCATCGGGCGGATCATCGCGGCGCTGGACATCTCGGGCGCCACCGATGTGGAGATCATCCCGGTGCAGCATGGCGTGGCGGCCGACCTGGCCGACCTGGTCAACAAGCTGATGGAGGGCGGGGGCACCCGGGCAGCGCCGGGGGCACCCGGGGCCGCCGATGCGTCCTACCGCACCACGGTCCTGGCCGAGCCGCGCAGCAACAGCCTGGTGATCCGGTCGGCGAATCCGGCGCGCCAGGCCCTGGCCCGCTCCCTGGTGGCGCAGCTCGACCGCCCGACCTCCGACCGGCAAAGCGGGAACATCCATGTCGTGTACCTGAAGAACGCCGACGCGGTCTCCCTGGCCACCACCCTGCGGGCGGCGCTGGCCGCCGAGACCGGCACGTCAGGCGCAGGGGGGGCTGCCTCGGCCCCCGTGGTGCGTGCCGCCTCGCCCACAGGTGCCGCTGCCGGCGCAACGGCGGCGACCGCGCCGGTGGCAGCCAGCGCGGCACCGTCCACCGGTGGCCAGATCCAGGCCGACCCGGCGACCAACTCGCTGATCATCACCGCGCCCGAGCCGGTCTACCGCCAGCTGCGCGCCGTGATCGACCAGCTCGATGCCCGGCGCGCCCAGGTGTATGTGGAGAGCCTGATCGCCGAGGTCAATGCGGACAAGGCAGCGGAGTTCGGCATCCAGTGGCAGGGCCCGATCGGCAGCGCCGGCGACAGCGCCATCGGCCTGCTGGGCACCAACTTCGGCGCCGGCGGCAACAACATCATCAACCTGGCCGCCGGCCAGGGCAGCGTGGCTCCCGGCGCCGGGCTGAACGTGGGCATCGCCGGCCGCGCCAACGGCGTCTATTTCCTCGGCTTCCTGGCGCGCTTCCTGCAGCAGAACGGCCAGGGCAACATCCTGTCCACGCCGAACCTGCTGACGCTGGACAACGAGGAGGCCAAGATCGTGATCGGGCAGAACGTGCCATTCGTGACCGGCCAGTTCACCAACACCGGCGGCACCGACGGGGCGGTCAACCCGTTCCAGACCATCGAGCGCAAGGACGTGGGCCTGACGCTGCGCGTCAAGCCCCAGATCAGCGAGAACGGCACCATCAAGATGACCCTGTACCAGGAGGTCAGCAGCGTGCAGGCATCGTCCCTGAACTCCCCTTCGGGCCTGATCACCAACAAGCGGACCATCGAGTCCACGGTGCTGGTCAACGATGGCGAGATCGTGGTGCTCGGCGGCCTGCTGCAGGACGAATATGCCGGCAACGAGGACAAGGTGCCGGGACTCGGTGACATCCCCGTGCTGGGCAACCTGTTCCGCAGCGAGTCGCGCAGCCGCCGCAAGACCAACCTGATGGTCTTCCTGCGGCCGGTGGTGCTGCGCGACAACCGCGAAAGCCATTCACTCTCGCTCGACCGTTACGACCTGATGCGCGCGGCCCAGCAGGACGCCCAGCCGGCGCCCAGCAGCGTGCTGCGCATCAATGAGGCCCCGGTCATCCCGCCGCGCGACGCGCCGGCGCAGACACCGCAGCCCAGGCACGAGTCCCTGATGCAGTGAAAGGGATGGCGTGAAACACCCCCTGCCCTACGCCTTTGCCCGCGAGCACCTGTGGCTGCTCGAGGACGAGGGCGGCGTGCTGACCCTGACCGGCTGCAATTCGCCGGCCGAGACGGGCGCCGAGCACCGCAACCGGCTGTCGGCGCTGTCGGAGATCCTGCGCCGCCACGAGGTCGCCCGCGTGCGCTGGGAAGCGGCAGAACCGCTGAGCCAGCGCATCAGCGCCGCCTACGCCGAGGGCGAGTCGAGTGCCGCCGCCGTGGTCAGCGAAGTGGAGAGCGACGCCGATCTCAGCCGCATGATGCAGGACCTGCCGGCCATCGAGGACCTGCTGGAGACCGCCGACGACGCCCCGATCATCCGCATGCTCAACGCCCTGCTGACACAGGCGGCACGCGACGGCGCCAGCGACATCCACATCGAGCCGTACGAGCGGCATTCGAGCGTGCGCTTCCGGGTCGACGGGACGCTGCGCGAGGTGGTGCAACCCAACCGCGCCCTCCATGCGGCCCTGATCTCGCGGCTGAAGATCATGGCCGAGCTGGACATCTCGGAGAAGCGGCTGCCGCAGGACGGCCGCATCAGCCTGCGCATCGGCACCCGGGCGGTGGACGTGCGGGTTTCCACGCTGCCCAGCGCCCACGGCGAGCGCGCCGTGCTGCGCCTGCTGGACAAGAGCGAGAGCAAGCTCAGCCTGGAGGCGGTGGGCATGGAGGGCGACGTGCTGGGGCGCTTCGAACACCTGATCGGGCAGCCGCACGGAATCATCCTGGTCACCGGCCCGACCGGGTCGGGCAAGACCACGACGCTCTACGCGGCGCTGCAGCGCCTGGACGCCACGACCCTGAACATCATGACGGTCGAGGACCCGATCGAGTACGAGCTGCCCGGCATCGGCCAGACGCAGGTCAATGCGAAGATCGAGCTGACCTTTGCCAAGGCACTGCGCGCCATCCTGCGCCAGGACCCGGACGTCATCATGATCGGCGAGATCCGGGATTTCGAGACGGCCCAGATCGCCATCCAGGCATCGCTGACCGGACACCTGGTGCTGGCCACGCTGCACACCAACGACGCACCCAGCGCGGTCACCCGGCTGATCGACATGGGGGTCGAGCCCTTCCTGCTGTCCTCCAGCCTGCTGGGGGTGCTGGCCCAGCGCCTGGTGCGCCGGCTGTGCCCGCACTGCCGGCGCCAGGACGAGCAGGGGCACTGGCAGCCGGTGGGCTGCAAGCATTGCAGCCACAGCGGTTACAAGGGTCGCACCGGCATCTATGAACTGATGGTGGCCGACGACCGGATCCGGGCACTGGTGCACAGCCGTTCGGCCGAAAGCGAGATCGCCGCCGCCGCGGTGGCCGGCGGCCTGCGCAGCATGCGCCAGGACGGCCAGCGCCTGATCGATGCCGGCGTCACCTCGCTGGCCGAGGTGGTGAGCGTGACCCGGGACTGACGCATGCCGGCCTATGCCTTTGAAGCCCTGGACGCCAAGGGGGCCACGCAGAAGGGCCTGATCGATGCCGACACCGCCCGCTCGGCCCGCAGCATGCTGCGGGCCCGGGCACTGGTTCCGCTGACGGTCGAGCTGGCCACGGGAGCCCCGGGCGACAGCGGCAAGGGCCTGAACATCACCCTCTGGGGCGGACGCATCTTCAGCACCACCGGACTGGCCGTGTGGACACGCCAGCTCGCGGGCCTGGTGGCGGCCGGGCTGCCGCTGGAGCGGGCCCTGTCCGCACTCACGGAAGAGGCCGAGGACGAGCGACAGCGCAACCTGCTGGCCTCCCTGCGCTCGGAGGTCAACGCCGGCGCACCGTTCGCCCGCACGCTGGCCCAGCACCGGCGGGAGTTCGACGAAGGCTACACCGCCGTGATCGCGGCAGGCGAGCAGAGCGGCCAGCTCGGTGCGGTGCTGGAGCGCCTGGCCGACGACCTCGAAGCCCGCGAGGAGCTGAAGAACAAGCTGGTGGCTGCCTCGCTCTACCCGGCCATCGTCACCGTGGTGGCGGTGGTGATCGTGGTGTTCCTGGTCTCCTACGTCGTGCCGCAGGTGGCCGGCGTCTTTGCCGGCAGCAAGCGCGCCCTGCCCCTGCTGACCGTGATGATGATGGGCCTGAGCGACTTCATCCGCCATCAGGGCTGGTGGCTGCTCGGGCTGGCGGTGGCCGGCGTCCTGGGCCTGCTGGTCGCGCGTCGCCGGCCGGCGCTGAGGGAGCGCATGGACGCGGCATGGCTGCGCCTGCCCCTGGTCGGCCGGCTGGCGCGTGGCTACAACGCGGCCCGCTTTGCGGCCACCCTGGCGATGCTCACGGGTTCGGGTGTGCCCATCCTCAAGGCCCTTCAGACGGCGGCCGACACCCTGTCGAACCGGGCCATGCGCGCGGACGTGCTCGACGCCCTGGTGCTGGTGCGCGAGGGCGCACCGCTGGCCTCGGCCCTGGCGAGCAAGAAGCGCTTTCCGCCCCTGGTATCGATGTTTGCCCGTCAGGGCGAGCAGACCGGCCAGTTGCCCACCATGCTGGGGCGCGCGGCGCAGCAGCTGGGCGCCGAGGTCCAGCGGCGGGCGATGCACATGGCGACCATCCTGGAGCCGCTGCTCATCGTCGGCATGGGCCTGGTCGTGATGCTGATCGTGCTGGCGGTGCTGATGCCGATCATCCAGCTCAACCAGCTCGTCACTTGATCCACCCTGCGCCGCTTCGCGTCTTCTCCCCGGAGGGGGAACCCGAACCGCGGCGCGGAAAATCCGGTTCCGCACTGCGCCGGACCGTCTCGATTTCTTCTGGAGGCAAATCATGGCGGTGACACTGGAAGGACAGCTGGTGGTGGCGATCTCGTCGCGGGCCCTGTTCGACTTCGAGGAGGAAAACCGGGTCTTCGAGACCGGCGACGACCACGCCTACATGAAACTGCAGCTCGAACGGCTGGAGCAGCCGGCCGGTCCGGGGGTCGCGTTTTCTCTGGTCCAGAAGCTGCTGGCCTTCAACGATGTCCGGGCGCAGCGGGTGGAGGTGGTCATCCTCTCGCGCAACGACCCGGTCTCGGGCATGCGGGTGTTCCGCTCGGCCCAGCACTACGGCCTGCCGATCCAGCGCGGCGCCTTCACCCGCGGCCAGCCGCCCTGGCGCTACCTGCGTCCGCTGCGCGCCAACCTGTTCCTCTCGGCTCACCTGGCCGACGTGCGCGCTGCCCTGGCCGCCGGTGTCCCCGCCGCCCAGGTCTACCCGCATTCGGTGCGGGCCAGCGATGCACACCCGAACGAGGTGCGCATCGCCTTCGACGGCGATGCCGTGCTGTTCTCGGACGAGGCCGAACGGGTCTTCCAGAGCGAGGGGCTGAGCGCCTTCCAGCAGCACGAGGCCAGCAAGGCGGCGCTGCCGCTGCGCGAGGGGCCGTTCAAGCCGCTGCTGGAGGCCCTGCACCGGCTTCAGGCCGAAGGCACGCGCCAGATGCGGGTGCGCACCGCCCTGGTGACGGCACGCAGCGCGCCGGCGCACGAGCGGGCCATCCGCACCCTGATGAACTGGGACATCCAGGTCGACGAGGCCATGTTCCTCGGTGGCCTGCCCAAGGGCGAGTTCCTGCGCGAGTTCGAGCCCGACTTCTTCTTCGACGACCAGACCGGCCACATCGAGTCGGCGGCGATGCACGTGCCCGCCGGCCATGTGGCCAGCGGCATCGCCAACGGCTGATCGCCCGCGCCAGCGCCGCCATGACCGGTCTGCGCGGTGTCGAACCAGCGCCGGTGCAGCGGATCCCAGGCGCACATCACGACGTTTCCACGGAGCCCACATGACCCTGATCGGCAAGTTCCGGAGCTTTCGCCAGTTCGCCGGCCTGGTCGGCCGGCTGTCCCTGCCCTACTTCTCCTCGGAAGAGAAGTGGAAGGCCCGCAGCCTGCTGGCGGCCATCGTCCTGCTCAACCTGGGCGCGGTGTACATGCTGGTGCTCATCAACGAGTGGAACCGGGTGTTCTACGACGCGCTGCAGGACCGCGATGCCCCGGTGTTCTGGCGCGAGCTGGGGCGCTTCACCTGGCTGGCCTTCGGCTTCATCGTGATCGCGGTCTACCGGCTGTACCTGACGCAGCTGCTGGAGATGCGCTGGCGAGGCTGGATGACGGGGCGCTACATGGACCGCTGGCTGGCCGACAAGGCGTTCTACCAGCTGGAGATCACGCGTTTTGCCAAAGGCTCGGACGCGCCGCCGGACAACCCGGACCAGCGCCTGGCCGAAGACATGAACCTCTTCACCAGCTACACGGTCAGCCTGACGATGGGGCTGCTCAATGCGGTGGTGACGCTGGTGAGCTTCGTCGGCATCCTGTGGACGCTCTCGGGCAGTTTCGCCTTCAGCTTCAACGGGGACGGGTATGTGATTCCGGGCTTCATGGTGTGGATGGCGGTGGTCTACTGCGTGGCCGGCAGCGTGATCACCCACTACATCGGGCGGCCGCTGATCGGGCTGAATTTCCGCCAGCAGCGCTTCGAGGCCGACTACCGCCATCACCTGATCCGGGTGCGCGAATACAGCGAGTCGATCGCGCTGGACCGGGGCGAACCGGTGGAGCGGCAGCACCTGGGCGGGCGCTTCGCACAGGTGCTGGGCAACTACCTGCTGCTTATCCGGGCCCAGAAGCGCCTGACCTGGTTCACGGTGGGGTTCGGACAGGCTGCGGTCGTGTTCCCGTTCATCGTGGCGGCGCCGCGCTTCTTCAGCGGCGCCATCCAGCTGGGCGAGCTGATGCAGATCGCCTCGGCCTTCGGACGGGTGCAGGACTCGCTGTCCTGGTTCGTGGACAACTACGACCGGCTGGCCGCCTGGCGCGCCACCACGGACCGGATCACCAGCTTCGAGGAGAGTTTTCACCACCTGCAGCGGCCTCAGGAGACCCGCGGCGAAGCCACGGTGGATGACTCGCTGCGGCTGGACGAGGTGGAGCTGGATCTGCCCGGCGGGCAGGCCCTGCTGCGTGTGCGGGACCTGGCTGTGCGGCCCGGCGACTCGGTGCTCATCCGGGGGGCGTCCGGGAGCGGCAAGTCGACCCTGTTCCGGGCCCTGGCCGGCATCTGGCCATGGGCGCGCAGCCGCTGGCGACGACCGGCGGATTTCGAGCAGCGGGTGATGTACCTGCCACAGCGACCGTATTTCCCGAACGGAACCCTGCGCGAGGCACTGGCCTATCCGGAGCCCGCCGACCGCTACCGCGACGAGGACCTGCACCGGGCCCTGGACGAGGCCCTGCTGCCGCACCTGCACCGGCGCCTGGACGATGAGGACACCTGGGGCCAGAAGCTCTCGGGAGGCGAGCAGCAGCGCCTGGCGGTTGCCCGGGCCCTGCTCAAGCGGCCCCGCTGGCTGTTCGTCGACGAAGCCACCAGCGCGCTCGATGAGGCTGCCGAGGCCCAGATCTACGAGCGGCTGCGGCGCATGGTCGAAGCCAGCCAAGGGGCGATGGTGTCGATTGCCCACCGCCCGACCGTGGCCAGTTTTCATGACCGGCTCTGGCAGTTGCGGGCCGACGGGAAGGCCAGTCCGGACGGCCAGGGCCGGGTGCCGCACCGGCTGGAGGCGGAGCCTGCCTGATCAGCGGGCCACGCCGGGTCAGAGCAGGCGCTGGGATCGCTTGCCGGTGTGGTCCCGGCTGGTCGCCAGCATGCGGATCAGGGCGCGGTTCGCGTCCTCGATCGAGAAGCCGTGTTCCGCGCACAGGCGAGGCAGCTCGGCCAGCCGGGACGGGGCGCCCTGGAGGGCGGCCAGGTCGAGCAGGGCATGGTAGGGCCCGGCGCAGCGCAGGGCGGCATCGAGCACCCGGCCGGAGACAGGCAGGCGATCCAGCATTTCGGCCAGGGGCCGTTGCAGCAGCCGGTCGAGCTGGGCAAACAGGGCGCTGAGGTAGACCTCGGCCCGCAGGTCATCGTCCGAGCCGGGCGCCAGCAGGTGCTGGGCCAGACGCGAGCGCATCACCATCGCATAGCGCACCGGGTGCAGGTCGATCGCCCTGTCGCCGGCGGGGCGCTGTTCCTGCAGCCAAGCGGTCAGGGCGGTGAAGCCGAGCATCATGAGCGCGTGCCGGATCGAACCGATCTCGCGCCGGGTGTTGAA
>SBFS01000087.1 GCA_006227825.1 Burkholderiales bacterium
GCGGCGGGCGCCGGGCGGGCATGGGGCCGGCGCAGGACGTTGCGCTCGGGCACGGTGGCCGGCGGCGGGGTGTCGCTGAAGACCTTCCTGCCGGCGTCGTCGACCCATTGCCACTGGGCATGGGCCCAGCCGGTGGCCAGCGTCATCGAGACGGCCAGCAGCAGGGTGCGAAGAGGCGGGTGCAGGGGCTTTCGGGTGGCGCTCATGGCAAAAGTGTAATCCCAAGGTGTGCCTGTCCAGGCCCGCGCCGGTACGGACGGTGCACTGGAGAGCCAGACGGCGCGTCCGGTGGCTGCGGCGCCTGATGGGGCACGGGCTCATGGGTACAATGCGGCTTTTGGAGCTATTCCCCATGCGCCTCCTTGGCAAAGCGCTCACTTTCGACGACGTCCTGCTCGTCCCCGCATATTCCCAGGTCCTGCCCAAGGACACCTCGCTGGCGACCCAGTTCACACGGAACATCCAGCTGAACCTGCCCCTGGTGTCGGCCGCCATGGACACGGTCACCGAGGCCCGCCTGGCCATCGCCATCGCCCAGGAGGGCGGCATCGGCATCGTGCACAAGAACCTGTCGGCCCAGGAACAGGCCGCCCATGTGGCCAAGGTCAAGCGCTACGAGTCGGGCGTGCTGCGCGATCCGGTCGTGATCTCGCCCCAGACCACCGTGCGCCAGGTCATGCAGCTGTCGGACGAACTGGGCGTCTCAGGCTTCCCGGTCGTCGAGCACGGCAAGGTGGCCGGCATCGTCACCGGGCGTGACCTGCGCTTCGAGACCCGGCTGGATGTGGCCGTCACCGAGATCATGACCCCGCGGGAGCGCCTCATCACGGTGCCCGAGGGAACCACGCCGGCCGAAGCCAAGGAACTGCTGCACAAGCACAAGCTCGAGCGCCTGCTGCTGGTCAACGACGCCTTCGAGCTCAAGGGCCTGATCACCGTCAAGGACATCAACAAGCAGCTGAACTTCCCCAACGCCGCACGAGATGCCGCCGGCCGCCTGCGCGTGGGCGCTGCGGTGGGCGTGGGCGAAGGCACCGAAGAACGTGTCGAGGCCCTGGTCAGGGCCGGTGTCGACGCCATCGTGGTGGACACGGCCCATGGCCACAGCAAGGGCGTCATCGACCGCGTGCGCTGGGTCAAGCAGAACTACCCCGGGGTGGACGTCATCGGCGGCAACATCGCCACCGCCAGCGCCGCCCTGGCCCTGGTGGAAGCCGGCGCTGACGGCGTCAAGGTCGGTATCGGCCCGGGCTCGATCTGCACCACCCGCATCGTGGCCGGGGTGGGTGTGCCGCAGATCACCGCCATCGACAACGTGGCCACCGCGCTGCAAACCACCGGAGTGCCGATGATCGCCGACGGCGGCATCCGCTACAGCGGCGACATCGCCAAGGCCATCGCGGCGGGGGCCCACTGCGTCATGATGGGCGGCATGTTCGCCGGCACCGAGGAGGCGCCGGGCGAGATCGTGCTCTACCAGGGCCGCAGCTACAAGAGCTACCGCGGCATGGGGTCGATCGGCGCCATGCAGCAGGGCAGCGCCGACCGCTACTTCCAGGAAAGCAGCACCGGCAACCCCAATGCCGACAAGCTGGTGCCCGAGGGCATCGAAGGCCGGGTGCCCTACAAGGGCTCGGTCGTGTCCATCATCTTCCAGATGGCCGGTGGATTGCGTGCGGCCATGGGTTACTGCGGCTGCCCGAGCATCGAGCACATGCGTGCGAAGGCCGAGTTCGTCGAGATCACCTCGGCCGGTATCCGCGAGAGCCATGTGCACGACGTGCAGATCACCAAGGAGGCGCCCAACTACAGGGCGGACTGACCGCGCCCGCTCCTGAGGCCGTCCCGCCGGACGGCCTTTTTGCTTTCTGATTCAACCCGGCATCCACCGTCATGCAGCACCAGAAAATCCTCATCCTCGACTTCGGCTCCCAGGTCACGCAGCTGATTGCCCGTCGTGTGCGCGAAGCCCATGTGTACTGCGAGGTCCACCCCTGCGATGTCAGCAGCGACTGGGTGCGCGAATACGCCGCCGACGGCCTGCTCAAGGGGGTGATCCTTTCGGGCAGCCACGCCAGCGTCTACGAGGTCGATGACAAGGCACCCGAGGCGGTGTTCGAGCTGGGTGTGCCCGTCCTGGGCATCTGCTACGGCATGCAGACCATGGCGCAGCAGCTTGGCGGCAAGGTCGAAGCCGGCCACACCCGCGAGTTCGGCTACGCCGAGGTCCGCGCCCGCGGTCACACCGCGCTGCTCAAGGGCATCGAGGATTTCCACACCCCCGAGGGCCACGGCATGCTCAAGGTCTGGATGAGCCACGGCGACAAGGTGACCGAGCTGCCGCCGGGCTTCAAGCTCATGGCCAGCACCGACGCCTGCCCGATCGCCGGCATGGCCGACGAGTCGCGGGGCTACTACGCCGTGCAGTTCCACCCGGAGGTCACGCACACGGTGCAGGGCAGGGCGCTGCTCGAGCGTTTCGTGCTGGAGATCTGCGGCGCCCGGCCCGACTGGATCATGCGCGACCACATCGAGGAGGCGGTGCAGAAGATCCGCGAGCAGGTGGGTGACGAGGAGGTGATCCTGGGTCTGTCCGGCGGGGTGGATTCGTCCGTCGCTGCGGCGCTGATCCACCGCGCCATCGGCGAGCAACTGACCTGCGTCTTCGTCGACCACGGCCTGCTGCGCCTGAACGAAGGGGACATGGTCATGGACATGTTCGCCGGCAAGCTGCACGCGAAGGTGGTGCGCGTCGATGCCAGCGAGCTGTTCCTGGGCGAACTGGCCGGCGTGAGCGACCCGGAGCAAAAACGCAAGATCATCGGCCGCCTGTTCGTCGACGTCTTCAAGGCCGAGGCCGCCAAGCTGACTTCAGGTGATACATCAAAAAAAGGTGCCAAG
>SBFS01000115.1 GCA_006227825.1 Burkholderiales bacterium
GACATGCTGCAGACCCTGTTCCTGAACATGTTCTTCGGCGGCAAGCTCAAGGGCATGCCGGCCAAGCTGGTCAGCGACAACGGCGAGTTCATGGTGATCCGCCCTCTGGCCTACGTGCCCGAGAAGGACCTGATCCGCTGGGCCGAGCACCGCCAGTTCCCCATCATTCCCTGCACCCTTTGCGGCAGCCAGGAAAACCTGCAGCGCAAGCAGGTGGGCAACCTGCTGCGCGACTGGGACAGGCAGTTTCCGGGCCGGCTGGAGAACATGCTGACGGCGCTGCAGAACGTGGTGCCCAGCCACCTGATGGACCGCAAGCTGTTCCCGTTCGAGACCATCAGGGCCTCCGGCGTGGCCGATGAGGACGGCGACAAGGCCTTCGACGAAGAGCCCCTGGCACCACCGATGCCCGACCGCCGGGACGCCGAGTTTCCCGAAGGCGGGAACGCCAGGGCCGAAGCAGCGGTCATACCGATATCCCGCGCCGTCTGACACGTCGGCGGGGCCACCTCCACAGGAACTGCCATGCACAGCCTGACCCGTCCACTGACCCGTACGCTGACCTGGGGGCTGCTGACCCTGGCCGTGCTGCTGACCGGCTGCGCCGGCCCCCTGCGGGTCGACAACCAGGTGCGCAGCTTTGCCCAGTGGTCACCCGATGGCATCGCCACCGGCACAGGACCGGGCACGGCCGTGCCCCTGCCACCCCAGCGCTACCGGTTTGACCGGCTGCCATCCCAGGCATCGGGTGCTGCCCTGGGCGCACAGGAGCGGCTGGAAACCCTGGCGGCCGCAGAGTTGCGCGCCTTCGGCTGGGAACCGGCCGAAGGCGATGCCCAGGCGCCGTGGCGCATCCAGGTCTCGGCCACCACCCAGCGCCTGGCCCGGGCACCCTGGGAAGACCCCTGGGACGGTTACCGCGGCTTTTTCCAGGCCGGCATCGGGCTGGGGGGCTACGGCAGCGGCGTCGGTGGCGTGATCTGGGTGCCGGTGCTGCCGCCACCCAGCACGCCCTACTACCAGCGGGAAGTGTCTCTGGTGATACGCACGTCGGACAGCGGCCGCGTCGTCTACGAAACCTTGGCCAGCCACGACGGCCGCTGGAACAGCACGCCCGACCTCTGGTCGGCCATGCTGCGCGCGGCCCTGCGCGACTTTCCGTCCCCGCCGGGCGGCACGCGCCAGGTCAACATCGACATCCCGCGCTGAGCCAGCGCGCCGATCAGCCCGACGCGCTGCCGCGGCCGGGCCGGGCGCTAGTCGTGCGCATGCGCCAGCAGGCCCTCCAGCGCCTTCTGCAGTTCAGCGGTGCTTGCCGGCAGGTGCAGCGTCTCCACGGCCGCGCCCTTGGCCGAAAACAGAACCACCGTGCCATTGACCGCACCAAAGCTTTGTCCGAAGGCGCGGCCATGCGGAGCACCCAAAGGCGCCACCAGAAAGGCGATGCGTTCAGCGTACGCACCACGCAGGTCGTCCATCATCTCCATGACCGCCATCCCCCCCATGGACTGGATGTCATACGCCAGCACCAGCGCCGGCTGCCCTTGCCCGATGCGGGTCAGATCGGTCGAATACGGGCTGCGCGGCAACTGGCTCCAGATCAGCGCGAGGACGCCAGCCACGATGGCCATGCCGATCAGCCATTTGCTCCTGCGCGAAAGTCCCTGGTGTTGCACGGTTGTCATGGCCATCGCTCTCAGACTCCAACGGAAAAACAGGTGGCAGCTTGCCAGCCGGCGCTTGCCCGTTGCGGTGAAGGGTTAATGGGGAGAATCGAAAATGGAACGATTTTCAGGATTTTGATCAAAGTTCGGCAGACAGGTTTGCCTGTTTTCCTCGTTTCGCGCTGCACCGAGGGTATTGGTTCATGATCCACCTCTTCCAAGCCGCCTTCGATGACGGACCCCTTGCTGGCACCCCTTCTCTCTGCCCATGACCTGGCCTGTGAGCGCAGTGACCGCCTGCTTTTCAGTCGACTGAACTTTGCCCTGACCGGGGGGCAATTGCTGCTGGTGCAGGGAGGCAATGGTCAGGGAAAAACCAGTCTGCTGCGTTTGCTGACCGGTCTGGGCCGACCGGACGCCGGCGAGGTGCGCTGGCGCGGCGAGCCCATCGCGCGTTGCCGTGAGGGCTACCACCGGGAAATGGCCTATCTGGGGCATGCCAACGGCATCAAGGACGAGCTCAACCCGGTCGAGAACCTGCGCTTTCACGGCGCGCTGCACAGCCGGACGTTTGAACACGGCCCCGCCGTGGCGACGCTCAAGCGGCTGGGGCTCTCGCGCTGCCTGGACCTGCCTTGCCGAGCGCTGTCGTTCGGCCAGCGGCGCCGCGTCGCGCTGTCCGCCCTGTTGCTCGCGGGCGCCAGCCTCTGGATACTGGACGAACCCCTGACCGGGCTGGACGCGCACGCGGTCGCTCTGGTGGAGGGACTGATTCGTGACCACCTGCGCGCCGGAGGCCTGGTGGTGGCCACCACCCACCAGGCGATGAATCTGGAGTCTGTCAACGTGCAGCACCTGCTGGTGGGCCATGTGTCCACGCCCAGCGGCAACGCCCCGGAAACCCGCTGAGATGGGGCACTTTCTCTTCAGCGTTCTGCTGCGCGATCTGACGCTTGCCGCCCGGCGGCGCAGCGACTGGCTCACCGCGCTGTTTTTCTTCGTCATGGTGACCAGCCTGTTCCCCCTGGGGGTCGGGCCCGAACCCGATCTGCTGCAGCGCATCGGTCCGGGCGTGTTGTGGGTGGCGGCCACCCTGGCCTCCCTGCTGTCCCTGTCGAGGCTGTTCGAGGACGACCACCGCGACGGCAGCCTGGAGCAGATGTTGCTGTCGCCGGCGTCGGCCGTGCTGTTGGTGCTGGGCAAGGCCGCGGCGCATTGGCTGGTCTACGGCATACCCCTGTTGCTGATCGCGCCGGTGCTGGGCATGCAGTTCAACCTCTCCTGGGAGGCCATCGGCGTGCTGGTGTTCTCCCTGCTTCTGGGCACCCCCATTCTGTCCCTGCTGGGCACCGCAGGTGCGGCGCTTACCCTGGGCTTGCGCGGTGGCGGCGTGCTCCTGACGCTGCTGATCCTTCCACTTTACACCCCGGCCCTGATCTTCGGTGCAGGTGCCGTCGATGGCGTGATGGCAGGCACCGGTGCCGAGGCACACCTGTCGCTGCTGGGCGCCTTCCTGCTGGTGTCATCTCTGGTTGCGCCCTGGATCGCAGCCGCTTCCTTGAGGGTGTCCCTGGAATGAACCTCTATCACTACGCATCCCCCTCCACCTTCTACCACCTGGCGGGCAAGGCCATCCCGTGGACCGCCTGGACGGCGGGCATTCTCGCTGTGCTGGGCCTGTACATCGGCTTTTTCGTGGCACCCACCGATTTCCAGCAGGGTGAGGCCTACCGCATCATCTTCATCCACGTGCCTGCGGCCTGGATGGGCATGCTGATCTATCTGGCGATGGCGTTCTGGGGTGCCGTGGGCCTGGCCCTCAATGCGCGCCTGCCGTTCATGATGATGCGGGCACTGGCCCCCACCGGCGCCATCCTCACCTTCGTCTCACTGTGGACCGGTGCGGTGTGGGGCAAGCCCATGTGGGGCACCTGGTGGGTCTGGGACGCGCGCCTGACCTCGACCCTGATCCTGCTGTTCCTCTACATCGGCACCCTGGCCTTGTGGTCGGCCATCGACGACGTCAGGCGCAGCGACCGCGCGGGCGCCTTGCTGACCCTCATCGGCGTGGTCAACGTGCCCATCATCCTGTTCTCGGTGGTCTGGTGGAACACGCTGCACCAGGGGTCCACGGTCGGGGTGTCTCACGCGCCCAGGATGGAAGCCACCATGCTGCAGGGCTTGATGCTCATGACGGCCGCCGCCTGGGCTTACGCCATCGCCGCGACCCTGGTGCGCGTTCGCCGGATCATTCTGGAGCGTGAGCGAAGGACCGAGTGGGTGAACAAACTGATGGAAAAGGAATCCTGACATGGACTGGGCCAGCTGGTCTGATTTCTGGAGCATGGGGGGCCGGGGCTTTTTCGTCTGGAGCGCCTATGGCGTCACCGCGATCTGCGTCCTGGCCGAAATCGTGTGGCTCAGGCGCTCGGCGCTGCGGTCGCGCCGCCGCCTCGTGCGCATGCAGCAATGGGACTCGTCACAAGAGGAAGCAGGGCAATGAAGTCTCGCTACAAAAGGCTCTCCATCATCGCCGTCGCACTGGCGGGCCTGGGCGGCGCCACCGCGCTGGTGCTCAACGCCTTCCAGTCCAACCTGGTGTTCTTCTTCTCGCCCACCGATGTCCACCAGGGCAAGGCGCCTGTCGACCGGGTGTTTCGCGTCGGCGGCCTGGTCAAGGAGGGCAGCGTCAAGCGCGAACCCGACGGGCTGACCACGAGTTTCGTGATCACCGACACCGTGCAGATCGTTCCCGCCGTCTACACCGGCATCCTTCCCGATCTTTTCGCCGAGGGCAAGGGCGTGGTGGCAGACGGCAAGCTGGGCAGCGACGGCATGTTCACCGCCAACCGGGTGCTGGCCAAGCACGACGAAAACTACATGCCGCCGGAAGCTGCCCATGCCCTGGAGAAGGCCAAGGAAGCAGGGAAAACCCTGAAAACGTATTGACCGGGCATGCTGACACGCGGGTCGGGAAGGAACATTTTCCCGGCCCGGACGATCCGCCCCATGCTGTGCAACAACAGCGTCCGGCCCAGAAGGAAACCTTTCCATGATCCCCGAAATCGGCACCATCGCTCTCATCCTGGCTCTGCTGCTGGCCATCATCCAGGCGGTGTTGCCGCTGGCGGGGGCCCAGCGCGGCAACCTCACCTGGATGTCGGTGGCGCGACCGGCGGCTTTCGGGCAGTTCACCTTCACGCTGATCGCCTACCTGTGCCTGGTCCATGCCTTCCTGACGAACGACTTCACCGTCATCAACGTGGCCAGCAACTCGTATTCGAATCTGCCGGCCTTCTACCGCGTGACCGCCACCTGGGGCTCGCACGAGGGCTCGCTGCTGTTCTGGTCGCTCATCCTGGCCGCCTGGACCATCGCGGTCGCCGCCTTCTCGCGTGCCCTGCCCGAGGACATGGTGGCACGCGTGCTCGGCGTCATGGGCCTGATCTCGGTCGGATTCCTGTCGATGCTGCTGATCACGTCCAGCCCGTTTCTGCGCCAGTTCCCCGGACCTGCCGAGGGCAGCGACCTGAACCCGCTGCTGCAGGACTGGGGCATGATCATCCACCCCCCGATGCTCTACATGGGCTATGTGGGCTTCGCCGTGGCGTTCTCTTTCGCGGTGGCGGCATTGCTCTCGGGTCGGCTGGACGCCGCCTGGGCGCGCTGGTCGCGGCCCTGGACCACCGTGGCCTGGGCCTTTCTCACCCTGGGCATCGTGCTGGGCAGTTGGTGGGCCTACCGCGAACTGGGCTGGGGTGGCTGGTGGTTCTGGGACCCCGTGGAGAACGCCTCCTTCATGCCCTGGCTGGCGGGGACCGCCTTGATCCATTCGCTGGCGGTGGCAGAAAAGCGTGGCGCCTTCAAGGCCTGGACCGTGCTGCTGGCGCTCATGACCTTTTCGCTCTCGCTGCTGGGGACCTTCCTGGTGCGCTCGGGCGTGCTGTCATCGGTGCACGCGTTTGCGGTCGATCCGCAGCGCGGGGCTTACATCCTGGGCTTCATGCTGGTGGTGGTGGGTGGCTCGCTCGCCCTGTTCGCCTGGCGCGCGCCCCGTATGGTGACGGGCGGCGCCTTCACCTGGTTCTCGCGCGAGTCCATGCTGCTGGCCAACAACGTCATGCTGGCGGCTTCGGTGGCAGCGGTGCTTCTGGGAACACTGTATCCGCTGTTCATCGATGCGCTGGGTCTGGGCAAGCTGTCGGTGGGTCCGCCCTACTTCAACGCGGTGTTCGTCCCACTGATCGCCCCGGCCCTTTTCCTGATGGGGGTGGGCCCGCTGATGCGCTGGAAGGGTGACAGCGTGCCCGATGTCCTGCAACGGCTGAAGTGGGCGCTGGCGATTGCCATGGCCACCGGCCTGCTGCTGCCGCTGACCCTGGAGGGCTACAAACCCTGGGCCGTGCTGGGGCTCGGTCTGTCCATCTGGATTGCGCTGACCGTGCTGATCGCCTTTCGTGAGCGGGTCAGGAGCGCAGCGCAGCTGGCCAACCTGCCGCGCGCCTTCTGGGGCATGCACCTGGCGCACCTCGGAATGGCCATCGGCGTGGCCGGCATCACCATGGTGGTCAACTACGAGCGCGATCTGGACGTGCGAATGAACGTCGGTGATCAGGCGCAGATGGCCGGCTACACACTGACCTTCATGGGCACCGAGGGCTATTCGGGTCCCAACTTCGAGGCCGTCCGAGGCACTGTCATCGTCAAGAAGGACGGGGCCGAACAGTTCACGCTGCACCCGGAAAAGCGCGTCTACAACCGGTCGGGCTCGGTGATGACCGAGGCCTCCGTGCGCCCCAGCCTGTTCAGCGATCTCTATGTCTCGCTCGGCGAACCCCTGAACAGCGAGCTCACCACCTGGGCCGTGCGGCTGTACCACAAACCGTTCATCAACTGGCTGTGGCTGGGAGCGTTGTTCATGGTGATCGGAGGCCTTCTCGCGGCGTCCGACCGACGCTACCGGATCGGTGCCAAGGCGCGTGCACCGGTCGCGGCAGCCACGCAAGGAGCCTGATCCATGAAAAGGTGGCTTCCACTGGTTTTCTTCTTCGTCCTGGCGGGCTTCTTCGCCAAGGGGCTGTTCCTGAACCCTCGCGAAGTGCCCTCCCCCTTCATCGGCAAGCCTGCACCCCTGTTCACCCTGCCCGTGGTCGGCAGTGACGAGAAGGTCTTCAGCACGGCCGACATGAAGGGCCAGGTCTGGATGCTCAATGTCTGGGCGCCCTGGTGCGTGTCTTGCCGGGTCGAACACAAATTGCTGATGGCGTTGGCCGAGAGCCGGACTGCGCCGCCCATCGTGGGGCTCAACTGGAAGGACAAGAATCGCGATGCCCAGCGGCTGCTCATGCAGACCGGCAACCCCTATGTCGCCGTGCCCGATGATGTGTCTGGACGGGTGGGCATCGATTGGGGCGTGACCGGAACCCCGGAGACATACATCATCGATCGGGCCGGCATCGTCCGGCTCAAACACGTGGGCCCGATCGACATGGATGTGTGGCGCAGCAAGTTCGTTCCGAAACTCAAGGAGTTGGGCGCATGACGTCCTGCCTCATGAAGCGGTTTCTGCTCATCCTGTTCCTGACCTTGTCCGTGCCCGCATTGGCCAGCGATCCGGCCGGCGAACCGGCCGCGGCACCGGCCACGGCGCAGCCGCTGTTTGCCGATGTGGAGATCGAAGCCCGCCTGAACCGGCTGTCGCGCGAACTGCGTTGCGTCGTGTGCCAGAACGAAGCCCTGTCGGATTCTCCGGCAGAACTGGCCGGAGCCATGCGCCAGGAGATCCGTGATCTGATGAAGGCCGGCAAGACCGATCAGGAGGTGCTCAGCTTCCTGACCTCCCGCTATGGCGACTTCGTGCTGTTTCGTCCTCCGTTCAAACCCGTGACCTATCTCCTGTGGATCGGTCCGTTCCTGTTTCTCGGCTTCGGTGTGCTGGTCTGGTTTGTGGCGCTGCGCGCACGCCGCACCCACAAGAGCGCGCCTGTGACCAGTGCACAGCTCGCTGCCGCGGCCCGCCTGCTGGAAGACAAGCCATGAATCTTTTCTGGTCCGTTACCCTTTTCTGGGCCGCTGCTGCTGGCGCTGTGGTCCTTGCCCTGGCTTTCGTGCTGCCCAGCCTGATGCGCAACAGCCATCCCGAGCGCGGCAAGGCTGCCCGCCGGGACATCAACCTGGCGGTTTATCGCGACCAGATGCGGGACCTGCAGGCCGATCGCTCCAACAACCTGCTGTCACAGGAGCAGTTCCTGGCCAGCAAGCTCGAACTGGAGACCCGCGCTGCAGAAGATGCCCTGGCCCACGAAGAGCGCGCAGCCGCACCCGTGGCCAGCCGGCGGCTTGGGTTCACCCTGGCTGCGGTGCTGCCGGCAGCGGCCATCGGACTGTACGTCTGGCTCGGCAACCCCGGCGCGCTGATCGCCATTGCCAGCGGGCCGGAAGACCCTGCAGTCTCCGTGGGGCCGACCGAATCGGACATGCTGCAGATGATTCGGCAGATTGAAGCGCGGGCCCGGGCCAACCCGGCCGACAGCCAGGCATGGGAAGCGCTTGCCATCGCCAATGCGATGATGGCACGCTGGCCCGAGGCGCTTGAGGCGTACCGGCAGGCCCACGAGCTGTTGCCCACCAAGGCATCCGTTCTGAGCGGCTACGCCGAGGCGCTGGCGATGACCAGCGATCTGGTTCTGGCGGGCAAACCCATCGAGCTGGTCACCATGGCCCTTCAGGCCGATCCGAACGACCGGAAGGGACTGGAACTGGCGGGCATCCATGCCTACCAGAACGGGGAATTTGCCCAGGCGGTCGGGTTTCTTGACCGGCTGCAGCAGCTGATGACGCCAGAGACACCCTACGCCCAGCAAATCGCGAGCATGCGCGACGAGGCCCAGCGCCTGGCACAACTGAGCGGCGGGGCCGAGGCCTCGGGCGCTCAGCCGCCAACCGCCCCGGACTTCCAGGGCGCCGCCACACAGCTTGCCAGCGTCGCGGGCACCGTGGATGTGGCCTCGGCGCTCAAACCTCGGGTCGATGGGCAGAGCACGATCTACCTGATTGCTCGCGCGGGAGAAAGCGGTCCGCCGCTGGCAGCGGCCCGCGTCGCGATGGGACCGTTTCCCATGCGGTTCAACCTGGACGACAGCATGGCCATGAACCCCGCCAACACGCTCTCCAAGCACGAGGAAGTGGTGCTGGTGGCCCGAATCTCGGCGTCCGGCAACCCGATCGCCCAGCCAGGCGACCTGGAGGGCCGGGTCGTGGGCGTGGCTGTCGGGGCCCAGGATGTGAAGGTGGTGATCGACCGCGTGCTGCCCTGAGGCACACACCGGCAGCGACGACATCCGGGCGCCGGGCCACGCGGGCCTCGCGGCCGGTGCGCCACCTGACGACGTGCGTCCGCCCATGGCGGCTGCCCCGCCGTTCCGGCCGGGCTCAGCGGGGCGCGAAACGGTCCTCGACCAGTTGGCCAATGGCCTTGCCCAGGGCGTCCATGCTGTCCTGCTTGGCCAACACCTGGTGCACGCCGACGGTGCCGGCCTCGGCCAGCAACTGGTCGTTGACATGGCCCGAGACGATGGCCACCCGCAAACCCGGTCGCTCGCGCAGGGTCTCGCGGCAAAGATCCACCCCCGACATGCCTGGCATGTTCTGGTCGGTCACCAGCAGGTCGACCGCTTCGTTCGGGTTCTGCTGCAACCATGCCAGAGCCGCCTCGCCGGAGTCGAAGGTGCTGACCCGGTAGCCCTGCTTGCGCAGCAGCCGCCCGACCAGAAAGACCAGGGCCTCATAGTCGTCGACGTAGACGATGTGCAGGCCGGCCCCGGCTTCCGCGGCGGCCCGCCCGGAAGCCGGGGCTGCGCTCGCCGGTACCGGGGCGGGCTCGCGGGCGAGCAACGGAAGCCAGATGTCGAAGCGCGTGCCCGCACCGGGATGGCTGCGCACACCGATGGTGCCGCGATGCCCCTGCACGATGCCATGCACCACCGACAGGCCCAGCCCGGTTCCCTCGCCCGGCGCCTTGGTGGTGAAGAACGGCTCGAAGATCCGGCGCCTGGTATCGGCATCCATGCCGGGGCCGTCATCGGCCACCGACAGGCAGGCATGCCAGCCGGGTTCGAGCGTGCCCAGGGCAGCCGCCTCGTCCGCATCGAGCTCCCGGCGCCGCAGGCTGACCGAAATCTCCCCGCCCCGGCCGGCAAAGGACTGCCAGGCATTGGTGCACAGGTTCATCAGCACCTGCTGCATCTGGGTGGCATCGGCCATCACCTCCAGGCCGCTGGCCAGGTTCACATGCAGGCGCACACCCGCCGGCAGCAGGGAGCGCAGCAACCCCAGCCCCTCCTCGATCACCGGTGTCAGCGCCAGGGGCACCAGTTCCTGCTCCTGCCTGCGGCTGAAGGTGAGGATCTGCTGCACCAGCTGGCGCGCCCGGATCGCCGCCCGGTGCGTCTCGGTCAGGCTTTCCTGTGCCGGATGCCCGGCATCGAGGTCTTCCCGTGCCAGCGCCAGGTTACCCAGGATGGCCGCCAGCAGGTTGTTGAAGTCGTGCGCCACCCCGCCCGCCAGGGTGCCGATCGCCTCCATCTTCTGCGATTCGCGCAACTGCACCTCCAGGGCCTGCCGCCGCGCTTCGGCCAGCTTCAGGTCGCTGATGTCGGTGTGGGTGCCCACCATGCGCAGCGGCCGGCCGTCCTCGTCGCGGGCGATCACCATGCCGCGGGACAGCACCCATTTCCAGCGACCATCCTTGCAGCGGATGCGGTGCTCGTTGCGGTAGACGGGCGTGCGCCCATCGAAGTGCGCCTTCCGGTCGGCCAGCATCCGTTCGATGTCGTCCGGATGGGTGAGGCGGTCCATGTCCTGCGCCTGATGGTTCAGCTCGTCCTCGCCAAAACCGTACATGGCCAGGATGCCGGGCGAGAAGTACTCCTCGCCCGTCACCAGGTTCCAGTCCCAGACCCCATCGCCCGCACTTTCGAGGGCCACCTTCCAGAGCGCCTCGCTGGCATGCAGTGCCTGCTGCGCCTCGACCCGTTCGGTGACATTGAGCAGCACGCCGACACGGACAACCCCGCTTTCGTCGCGGCCCACCTCGCAGGAACGGCGGTAGACCCAGCGCATACGGCCGTCCGGCAGCACGATGCGGAACTCTCCGGCCAGCTCGGAGCCGGTCTCCAGGACGGCAGAGATGTCGCTCTGGAGCTGCCGGGCGTCTTCGGGATGCCGGTAGCGGGCGATCAGCATCGGGTCCCGCATCAGGTCTTCGGGCGCGAACCCGTAAATCTCGCGCACGCCTTCGCTGACGAACAGGTACTCGCGACTGCCGTCGGGGGCCACGCGGGTCACGTAGACCATGCCCGGAATCTGGGCGGTGATCTGGCGCAACTGGTCCTCGCTGCGGCGCTGGGCAAGCTGGGCCTCGACCCGTTCGGTCACGTCCATCTGGACACCGACGCACAGCGCACCCTCGGGCTCGCGCCCGACGATGGACGCACGGCGGTAGATCCAACGCACCTGGCCATCGGGCCGCACGATGCGGAACTGCCCGTCCAGAGACTGCCCTTCACGTGCAATCCGTTGTATGTCGCGCTGCAGGTTGGCCACGTCATCCGGATGGCGGCAGCGGTCGACCAGCATGGGGTCGGACAGCAGCTCGTCCACGGAAACCCCGTAGATCTCCTGCACACCCTCGCTGACATACCGGTAGGCGCGCGACCCGTCGGAGCGCAGGTACACCACGTAGACCATGCCCGGTATCTGGGAGGTGATGCGGCGGAACTGCTCCTCGCTGCGCTGCAGGGCCAGCTGGGCTTCCACACGCTCGGTGATGTCCTCGACCGTGCCTTCGTAGTAGAGGGGGCTGCCGTCTGCCGCACGCACCATGTGGGCGTTCTCGCTGACCCACATCTGCCGATCGCTGCCGTGCTGCCGCACGGCCGAGATGAAACCCCTGACATGCCCATGGCTGGCCAGCTGCTGCTGGAAATCCCGTCGGCGCCCGGGCTCCACGTACCAGCCACCGGCCATGCGGTTCACGTTGGCCAGAAATTCCGCCTCGGAGTCGAACCCGTTGAGCCTGACCAGGGAGGGGTTGGCATGGAGCATGGTCCCGTCGGGCGCGCAGCGGTAGGCACCGATGGGAAGGAAATCGAACAGCGTCCCGAAGCCTCGGTCGGACTGGAGCGCAGATGACGGCATGCAGGGATTGTGGCGCAGCCAACGCTGCTGCGAAAGCCCATGAAACCGGGTTTCACCGGATAATTCGGCGCAATGGCATCGTCGCCGTCGTTCGTTTTCATTGTCTGGAACTGACCGTGCAGTTCACCCGCATCCTGGCCATCCGCCATGGCGAAACCGCCTGGAACCGCGACACCCGCATCCAGGGGCACACCGACATAGGGCTCAGCGACCACGGGCGCTGGCAGGTCGACCGCCTGGCCCAGGCGCTGCGCGAGGAGCCGATCGCGGCCTTCTATGCCAGCGACCTGAGCCGGGCGCGCGAGACGGCCGAGGCCGTGGCCCGCCGGCACGGGGCCCGGGTGCAGACCCACGCCGGCCTGCGCGAACGCAGTTTCGGTCGCTTCGAGGGGCAGACCTGGGCAGAACTGGAATCCCGCTACCCGGCAGAGTCGATGGCCTGGCGCAAGCGCGTGCCCGACTTCGCCCCTCCCGGCGGCGAATCTCTGCTGCAGTTGCGCGAACGCGTCGTCTCCACCGTCGAGCAGCTGGCCGCCCGGCACCCGGGAGAACAGGTGCTGCTGGTGGCGCACGGTGGCGTGCTCGACATCCTCTACCGGGCAGCCACCCGGCTCGAATTGCAGGCGCCGCGCAGTTGGGAGTTGCCCAACACGGCCATCAACCGCCTGCTCTGGTCGCCCGAGGGCATGAGCCTGGTCGGCTGGGCCGACACCGGTCATCTGCAGGCCTGTGGCGGCAACACCATCCTGGACGAGCGCAGCGCCTGAACCTGGCCGTGGGACATCAGGGTTCCTGCGAAGGTCGGCCGGCCGGCCCGCGCACCACAATCGCAGCATGACACCCAGCCAGATCATCGTGCTGGCGACCCCGGTCTTCCTGTTGCTGATCGGACTGGAGTTCGCCATCGGCCGAGCCCGCGGCCGCAACACCTACCGGCTGGCCGATGCGGTCACCAGCATCGGCCTGGGCATGCTCAGCCAGATCAGCGCCGTCTTCACGCGGCTGCTGCGCGTGGGCATCTACACCGCCATCTACGGCTCGGTCGCGCTGTTTCCGGACGCCCCGCTGTGGGACCACTGGGCCGGCTGGCTGCTGGCCCTGGTGTTCTACGACTTCTGCTACTACTGGCACCACCGGCTGGGACACGAGAGCGCGATTTTCTGGGCCGCCCATGTCGTGCACCACCAGAGCGAGGACTACAACCTCTCGACCGCGCTGCGCCAGACCAGCAGCGGCGCCCTGCTTGGCTGGCTGTTCTATGTCCCGATGGCGGTCGCGGGCGTGCCGCCGCTTCTGTTCGCCACCGTCGCTCTGGTCGACCTGCTCTACCAGTACTGGATCCACACGCAGCAGATCGGGCGCCTGGGCTGGTTCGACCGGGTGTTCGCCTCGCCGTCGAACCACCGCGTCCACCACGCCGTCAACGATGCCTACCTGGACAGGAACTACGGCGGCATCCTGATCCTGTGGGACCGGCTGTTCGGCAGCTTTGCCGAGGAGGACCCGGACAACCCCTGCGTGTACGGCACGCGCAAGCCGCTGCGCAGCTGGGACCCGCTGTGGGCCAACCTGGAGGTGTACGCGGCGCTGGCCCGGGACAGCTGGCGCACCCGGTCCTGGGGCGACAAGCTGCGCGTGTGGCTCAAGCCGCCGGGCTGGCGGCCGCCCGACCTGGCAGCGGCGGAGCCGGCCGTCACGTTCGACCCGGTCCGCCGGCAGCGCTTCGAGACGGTCATGGGGCCCGGGCTGCAATGGTTCTCGGCCCTGCAGTTCCTGGCCCTGCTCGCCGGTGTGGCCCTGTTCCTGTGGCATGCCGAAGACTGGTCGCTGTCGCGCAGCGCCATCTGGTTCGCGGTGCTGCTGGCCGGGCTGTGGGCCGTCGGCGCCGTCATGCAGGGCCGCCTGCTGCCGCTCGAGGCCCTGGTCATCGAGGCCGGTGCCCTCTCCATGGCCGCGGCGGCCGACGGCTGGCACGAAGCCCATCTGTTCTTCAAACCGGCGGCCATGGTGCTGGCGCTGCTGCTGGCGGCCCATGCCTGGCAGGCGGGCCGTCTGGACAGCCGCTGCGGTCTGTGGCTGGGGCTGGCCCTGACCGGATCGCTGGCCGGTGACGTGTTCCTCATGCTCGAGGGACTGTTCATCCCGGGTCTGGTGGCATTCCTGCTGGCCCACCTGGCCTACATCGTCCTGTTCCGCCAGGGCACCCGATGGTGGCCGGTACGCACGGTCCTGGCGGGCTGCCTGGGTTACGCCTTGCTGATGGTCGCCGCGCTGTGGATGGCCGGCCTGCCGCCGGGCCTGCGCGTGCCGGTGGCGGTGTACGCGCTCGTCATCTCCCTGATGGCGGCCCAGGCCATCGGCCGGGCGCTGGTGCTGCGCGACGGCGCCTCGATGCTGGTGGCCGCGGGTGCCGTCGCCTTCGTCATCAGCGACACCCTGCTGGCCGTCAACCGGTTTGTCAGCCCGCTGCCGGCCTCGGCCGTCTGGGTGCTGTCGACCTACTACGCGGCGCAGTGCCTGATCGTGGGCGGGGTCATCAGGCAGGTCCGTTCGGCGGCCCCGCGGCAGGCCAGCCTCAGCGGCTGAATACCACCGCCTCCAGGCCCAGCGCCCGGATCTGCCGCGCCGCCTCGTCAGCCGCGGAGCGGTCTTCAAACGGTCCCACGCGCACGCGCCAGCGTGCCCCCCGGGCGGAGGCGGTTTCCTCCATTGTGACCGGCAGCTGCGCCTGCTGCAGGCGCTCCTGGACACGGCGGGCGTTATCCGGGTTGGCAAACAGCCCGACGTTGATCGCAAACCCGCCTTCGGGCGCGGCAGGCGCGGCGGGAGGGGGCGGGCCGGGCTCCGGCGATGACGCATCCGCAACCACCGGCGGCGAGGCAGGCACATCGACAGCGTTGACGGCGTTGACAGCGTCGACAGGCTCGGACGGAAGAGGCGGCTCGACGACCACCGGCTGGCCATCCGGCGTGCCGGCGGGGACAGCAGGCAACTGGGACGGCATCGCCGCGTCCGCGGCCGTGACTGCGGCCGGAACGTCCCTGGCCTGGGGAGGGGCGATCGGTGGCGTCCGGCCCCACAGCCACCACCAGGACACCAGGAGGGCCAGCACCGAGGCAGAGGCCACCAGCCACAGGCGACGGCCTGTGGCCCCGTGACGGGACAGCGTGGCGCAGGCATCGTCGAGCGAGCGGGCCGCTGCCACCACCTGCAGCAGCCGCCGCTGCACCTGCCGGTGCACCAGCCCGTAACCCGTCAGGCCCGGCGCCAGCACGAGGACCAGGGCGAGCGCGCCCGCCAGACCCCATCGCACCCCGGGAGGCCAGGTCTGGACGGAGGGCCAGGCCCAGATGCCCAGGCCGACCACCAGCGCCAAGGCCAGCGCGTAGGCCAGCGCCTCGACCCAGAGCCGCCGGAAGACCAGCCAGCCCAGGGTGAAGAACGCGGCCGCCGGATGCCAGACCAGCCCGCGGCGCCCGGCGGCGTCGAACGCCTCGAAAACCTGGAGATAGCGCGCGCAGTTCACCGGCCCCAGGGCTGCGCGGTAAAGACGTTCGGTGCGGTTTTCGCCGCTGGACATGGCCCCGTCGGGTGCCGCGGCCACCTCGGCAACGGGAGTGGCCGCTGGCACGCTCAGGGGGATGGGCATGGACGCGGAATCGGCCATGCGTCATTCTGTCACAGGCCAGGCGAGCGGCCACCAACGGGTGCGTGCCCGCCGCTCAGGCGCCGAACAGGGTGCCACCGCTGGCCGGCGGCGCCACCCCCAGGTGGCGGTAGGCGGCCAGCGTGGCGGTTCGCCCGCGCGGCGTGCGCTGCAGGTAGCCCTGCTGGATCAGATAGGGTTCGATCACGTCCTCGATCGTGTCGCGCTCCTCGCCGATGCTGGCGGCGATGTTGTCCAGACCCACCGGACCGCCGTCGAAACGGTGGATCACCGCCTCCAGCAGCTTGCGGTCCATCAGGTCGAAGCCCTCGGGGTCCACGTCGAGCATGGTCAGCGCCCGGCCGGCGATGTCGGACGTGATGCGGCCGTTGCCCTTGACATCGGCATAGTCGCGCACGCGGCGCAGCAGGCGGTTGGCGATGCGCGGCGTGCCGCGGCTGCGCCGGGCGATCTCGAACGCACCTTCGGGGTCGATGGCAGCGTTGAGCAGACCGGCACTGCGGGTGACGATGCGCTGCAGTTCGGCCGGCGTGTAGAACTCCAGCCGCGCCACGATGCCGAAACGGTCGCGCAGCGGGTTGGTCAGCATGCCGGCGCGCGTGGTCGCACCGACCAGGGTGAACGGCTGCAGGTCCAGCTTGATGCTGCGGGCTGCCGGCCCCTCGCCGATCATGATGTCGATCTGGTAGTCCTCCAGCGCCGGGTACAGGATTTCCTCGACCACGGGCGAGAGCCGGTGGATCTCGTCGATGAACAGCACGTCATTGGGTTCGAGGTTGGTCAGCAGCGCTGCCAGGTCCTTGGGTTTCTCCAGCACCGGGCCACTGGTCTGGCGCAGGTTCACCCCCAGCTCCTGCGCGATGATGTGGGACAGCGTCGTCTTGCCCAGGCCGGGCGGACCGAAGAGCAGCACATGGTCCAGAGCCTCGGCCCGCTTCCTGGCCGCGCCGATGAAGATCTCCAGCTGCTCGCGAACCTTCTGCTGGCCGACGTATTCGTCCAGCAGCTTGGGGCGCAGCGCACGCTCGATGGCCTCCTCCTTGGGCGAGGCGGCCGCGGCCGACACCACGCGGGGTGCCGGGGCGAAATCGTCGGTCTGGATGGTCATCGGCGTGGGTGGTGCTTATTTCGCCAGCGCCCTGAGCGCCAGCTTGATGCCCTCGCTGACCTCCACCCCGGCCGGCAGGGCCTTGAGGGCGGCGGTGGCGTCCTTTTCGTTGTAGCCCAGGGCCATCAGCGCCTGCTGGATGTCGCCCGCGGCGTCGCCGACAGCCGCAGCGCCACCGGCCAGGGGCAGGTCGGCCCCGAGCTTGCCCCTGAGTTCGAGCAGCAGGCGCTCGGCGGTCTTCTTGCCGATGCCGGGCACCTTGACGATGCGCCCGGTCTCCTGGGTGCTGACCGCCTGCGCCAGCTCGGCGACCGACAGGCCCGAGAGCACAGCCAGCGCGGTGCGCGGACCCACCCCGCTGATGCGGATGAGCTGGCGGAAGGCCTCGCGCTCGGGCGCGCTGCCGAAGCCATACAGGATCTGCGCGTCCTCGCGCACCACGAAGTGCGTCAGCAGCGACACCCTCTCGCCAGCCGCGGGCAGGTGGTAGAAGGTGCTCATGGGCACATCCACCTCGTAGCCCACGCCCTGGCAGTCGATCAGGATCTGCGGCGGGTTCTTTTCCAGCAGGAGGCCGGTCAACTTGCCTATCATCGGGGTATTTCCTTGGTTCACCGGAGATTATCGGCTTGATCCTGCGCCACACCTTCGCCCCACCCGACAACGAGCGCATGGCCCACCTGTGCGGCCCGATGGACCGCCACATACGCAGCATCGAGGCCGCGCTGCAGGTCAAGGTCGCGCACCGCTTCGAGCAGTTCCGGGTCGAGGGCCCCAAGGCCAGGGCCCAGCAGGCAATGGAAGTCCTGCAGGCGCTGTACGAGATGGCGAAAAAGCCCATTCCCGAGGAACAGGTGCAGCTGATGCTGGCCGGCGACACGGCCCTGCCCGAGGGTGGCGAAGACACGCTGGCGATGCAGACCCGCCGCGGCGAGGTGCGCGGGCGCACGCCCAACCAGGCCCGCTACCTGGAGAACATGGCCACCCACGACATCACCTTCGGCATCGGCCCGGCCGGCACCGGCAAGACCTACCTGGCGGTGGCCTGCGCGGTCGACGCGCTCGAGCGCAGCGCGGTGCAGAAGATCGTGCTGACCCGGCCGGCGGTCGAGGCCGGCGAACGCCTGGGCTTCCTGCCGGGCGACCTGACGCAGAAGGTCGACCCCTACCTGCGGCCCCTGTACGACGCCCTGTACGACCTGATGGGCTTCGACAAGGTGCAGAAGGCCTTCGAGCGCCAGCAGATCGAGATCGCGCCGCTGGCCTTCATGCGCGGGCGCACGCTCAACCATGCCTTCGTGATCCTCGACGAGGCCCAGAACACCACGCCCGAGCAGATGAAGATGTTCCTCACCCGCATCGGCTTCGGCTCCAAGGCCGTGGTCACCGGCGACGTGAGCCAGATCGACCTGCCGCGCACCCAGCTCTCGGGCCTGATCGATGCCGAGCGGGTGCTCAAGCGCCTGCAAGGCATTGCCTTCAATCGCCTGACGAGTGCCGACGTGGTGCGCCATCCGCTGGTGGCGCGCATCGTGGACGCCTACGATGCCCGCGGCAGCGCCGACGACCTGCCGCCGCTGCCCACCCGCAGCCGGCGCAAGAGCGCCTGAAAGCCGCCCCATGACCGGCACCCGGGACCTGTTGCAGAACCGCCTGCAGACCGCACCCGCGCTGACCCTGGCCGGCTGCCGGGCCCTGCCCCGCTGAAGACCGGAGTCCTCCATGTCCCTGCCTGCCCTGAGTCTCTCCCTGCAGTTCGGCCGGCTGGACGAACCGGCGCCGCACCGGGCCGCATTGGCGCGGCACCGGGTGCGGCGGACGCTGCGCCATGCGCTCGCGCACGACGCCGAGATCACGGTCCGCATCGTCGGCGAGGACGAAGGGCGGGCGCTGAACCGCGACTACCGCGGCAAGGACTACGCGACCAACGTGCTGACCTTCGACTACGCGACGCAGCCGGTGGTCATGGCCGACCTGGTGCTGTGCGCCCCGGTGGTGGCGCGCGAGGCGAAGGCGCTCGGCAAGCCGCTGGCCGAGCACTACACCCACCTGCTGGTGCATGGCGCCCTGCACGCCCAGGGCTGGGACCACGAAACCAGCGAAGCGGATGCGGCCGCGATGGAAGCGCACGAGACGGCCATCCTGGCCGGCCTGGGTCAGCCCGATCCCTACGCGCGCTGAGGCATGTCACCGGCGCCTGGGCGTCAGCCCGCGCGTTTTTCCCGATGGGCAGTCCCGGTGCCATGCGGCCCAATGCGGGCATTTGCCCGAACCGGTTTCCCGCCATGCACCACCCTGCAACCGACCCCGCCCAGCGCGCGACCCGCGCCAACAAGATCGTCAGTGCCACCGAGGCGGTGCAGCTCATCCACAGCGGGGACACGGTCGCCACCGGGGGGTTCGTCGGCATCGGCTTTGCCGAGGAAATCGCCATCGCGCTGGAGCAGCGCTACCTGGCCAGCCAGGAACAGGGCCAGCCCTCGCCCACGGGCCTGACACTGGTCTACGCCGCCGGGCAGGGCGACGGCAAGACCAAGGGCCTGAACCACCTGGCCCACGCCGGCCTGGTGCGTCGCGTGATCGGCGGTCACTGGGGCCTGGTGCCCGGGCTGCAGAGACTGGCCGTGGACAACCTGATCGAGGCCTACAACCTGCCCCAGGGCGTGATCGCCCACCTCTTCCGCGACATCGCCGCCGGCAAGCCCGGCACCCTGACCCGGGTCGGTCTGGACACCTTCGTCGACCCCAGGCACGGCGGCGGCAAGGTCAACGCGCGCACGACGGTCGACCTGGTGCGCAGGCTCGACATCGATGGCGAACCCTACCTCTTCTACAAGGCGCTGCCCATTCAGGTGGGCATCATCCGGGCCACCACCGCCGATCCGGACGGCAACCTGACCATGGAGCGCGAGGCGCTGACGCTGGAGGCGCTGGCCATCGCGATGGCGGCACGCAACTCCGGCGGCGTGGTCATCGCCCAGGTCGAGCGCATCGCCGAGCGGGGCAGCCTGCACCCGCGCGCCGTCAAGGTGCCGGGTGTGCTGGTGGACGCGGTGGTCGTAGCCACCGATCCGGCCCATCACATGCAGACCTTTGCCGAGGCCTACAACCCGGCCTATTCGGGCGAGATCCGCGTGCCGCTGGAACACATGGCGCCGATGCCGCTGGGCGCGCGCAAGATCATCGCCCGCCGGGCGGCGCTGCTGCTCAAGCCCAACGCCGTGGTCAACCTGGGCATCGGCATGCCCGAGGGCGTCGCCGCGGTGGCGGCCGAGGAAGGCATCATCGACATGCTGACGCTGACGGCAGAGCCGGGCGTGATCGGCGGCATGCCGGCCGGGGGCCTGAGCTTCGGCGCCGCCGTCAACGCCCAGGCGGTGGTCGACCAGCCCTACCAGTTCGACTTCTATGACGGCGGCGGCCTGGACGTGGCCGTGCTGGGCCTGGCCCAGGCGGACGCCGAAGGCAACCTCAACGTCAGCCGGTTCGGTCCCCGGCTGGCCGGCGCGGGCGGCTTCATCAACATCAGCCAGAACGCCAAGACCGTCGT
>SBFS01000096.1 GCA_006227825.1 Burkholderiales bacterium
TCGGCCCGGTCGATGGCCAGTGTGTACTGGATCAGGTCGTTGGTGCCGATGGACAGGAAGTCGAAGTGGCGCAGGAACAGCGGGATGGTCAGCGCAGCCGCCGGCACCTCGATCATGGCGCCCAGGCGCACCGGACCGTGCACGATGCCGCGCTGGTCCAGCTGCGCCCGGGCGCGCGCCACCAGTGAAAGGGTCTGGCGGATCTCGCCGGCGTGCGCGAGCATCGGGATCAGCAGGTGGACCGGACCGTGGGCGGCCGCGCGCAGGATGGCCCTCAGCTGGGCCAGAAACATGGACGGCTCGGCCAGTGACCAGCGGATCGCACGCAGGCCCAGGGCCGGATTGAGGTGGTCGTCACGCAGGTGGCGGTCCAGGGGCTTGTCCGCGCCGATGTCGACCGTCCGGATGGTCACCGGCAGCCCCTGCATGCCTTCCACCGCCTGGCAGTAGGCCTGGTACTGTTCCTCCTCGTCCGGCAGCCGCCCCTCCCGGCCCATGAAGAGGAACTCGGAGCGGAACAGGCCGATGCCGACAGCGCCGGCCCGCAGGACGGCCGGAATGTCGTCCGGCTGCTCGATGTTGGCGAGCAACTCGATCTTCTGGCCATCCAGGGTGAGCGCAGGCGTGTTCTTCAGACGCGCCAGCCGTTCCCGCTCGAGCTCGCTCTGGCGCTGCTTGGCGCCGTACTCGGCCAGCAAGGCCGGCGAAGGATCGACCACCACCACACCGGCGTCGCCGTCGATGATGACCCAGTCGTCCTGGCGGACCAGGTGACTGGTCGATCGGGCACCCACCACCGCCGGGATATCCAGGCTGCGCGCCACGATGGCCGTGTGGCTGGTCTTGCCACCGACGTCGGTCACGAAGCCGGCGAACACGCTCTGCTTGAACTGCAGCATGTCGGCCGGCGACAGGTCGTGGGCGATCAGCACGAGTGGCGCCTGGACGTCACTGGCAGGCTGACTCCCGTCACCGGCGTGCTCGGCCGGCGACGCCATCGGCGAAGCCACACCGCGCATCATGCGCAACATGCGTTCGACCACCTGCTCCAGGTCGGCCTTGCGCTCGCGCAGGTACGGATCCTCCATCTCGTCGAACTGACGCGCAATGACCTCCAGCTGGGCGGTCAGCGCCCATTCGGCGTTGTAGTGGCGCTCCACGATCCAGTGCTTGACGCCGCTGGTGAGCTGCTCGTCCTGCAGCAGCATCAGATGCACATCCAGCAGGGCGGTCAGTTCCGGATGGGCGTCCTGCGGACCCTGCTCGTGCAGGCCGTGCTGGACGCGAACGATTTCGTCGACCACCGCATTGCGGGCGAAGCGCAACCGCTCGATCTCGGCCTCTATCTGCTCGCTGCGGATGAAGTAGTGGGCGACGTCGATCCGGCTGGAGGCGACGATGACCGCCCGCCCGATGGCGATGCCCCGGGATACCGCCAGACCGTGAACGACGAAGCTCATTCCCCCTCGCCGAACTTGTCGTTGATGAGTGCGACGATCGCGTCCATGGCCTGCCGCTCGTCCGGCCCGTCGGTCTCGATGTCCACCTGGGATCCGAGGCCTGCGGCCAGCATCATGACGCCCATGATGCTCTTGGCGTTGATGCGCCGCTCGCCGCGCGACATCCAGACCTCGCAGGCATGGCTGCCGGCCAGCTTGGTCAGCTTGGCCGAGGCACGGGCGTGCAGCCCGAGCTTATTGCTGATGGTCACGGTGGTCTTGATCATGGCTGGCTCTGCGAGCCTGGTACTGGGGCGCGGTGACGGCGACCTGGATGACGCCCTGGGTGGCGCCGATCATGGCACGTGAAATGAGGGCATCCATGGATTCGTGGCGGTAGGACACGGTACGCAGCAGCATGGGCAGGTTGACACCGGCGATCAGGCGCGAGCGCACGCCGTCGACCAGCTTCTGTGCCACGTTGCAGGGTGTGGCACCGAAAACGTCGGCCACCACCAGGGTCTGCGGCGTGCCCAGCTGCCGCACCAGCGCGCGGGCCTGCGCCAGCGTTTCCTCGGGTGGCACATTGGGCTGGACATCCAGTGCGGCGACCGCATCGGCGCTGTCCGGGAACACATGGAGCACGCAGCTGCGCAGCGCCGAGGCCAGGGGCGCGTGCGCCATGATCAGGATGCCGTTCATGCTTGCAGTTTAGCGGGCCTTGGCCAGGGCGGTCCGGTGGCCGGCGCGCCAGAAGGCCAGGTAGGCCAGCACGCAACACAGCCCGAATAGCGCCACCGCACCCCGGAAGCGGGCCGGCTCGCTCCAGCCGAAGACCGACAGGGCGTCGATCGCCACGCCGATGCCCCACTGAACCAGAAAAATCCCCGAGAAGATGACCAGGTTGAAGGCCGACAGCGCCCGGCCGGCCGCCTGGGGCGGCATGGCCAGCGCAACCGCGGGCTGCGACAGCGACACGAAGGTGCTGCTGACACAGAACAGCGCCCACAGACCCCACCCGGCGTCCTCGCCGAGCCCGACGATCAGCGCCAGCGGCAGGAAACTCAGGGGCAGGCCGGCGGCGATCAGGCGCTCGGGTGTCAGTCCGCGACGGGCCAGGCCCGGGCTGACCACGCCCCAGAGCCAGAAGGTGCACAGCATGGACAGGTTGATCGCGAACAGGCCGGCGGCGGCTTCGGCGGGGCTGTAGCCGGCCACCTGGACCATCCATGGTCCCGCCCACAGGGTCTGGACCGCCACCATGCCGCCGTAACTGAAGAAGCCCACAGGCACCATCTGGCGGAAATAGGGATGCCGCCAGATGGTGCTGTAGCCGACCGCCTCGCCCGGCGGCGCCTGCGTGGCCAGGGACCAGCGCGGGACGATCAGGACGATCAGCAGCATGGAGACGGCAATGCCCAGGGCCAGCAGCCAGAACAGGCCGCGCCAGCCCGTCAGCGGCAGCAGCCACTGCACCGGCAGCGTGGCCGCCACCATGCCCATGGACCCGGTCATCAGCATCCAGGAGTTGGCGCGCAACTGCGTAGGCGGCGACAGCCAGCGACGGTAGCCGGTCAGGGGCGCCATCAGGCAGGCACTGACGCCCATGCCGGTGAGGATGCGCGCGGCCAGCAGACCCGAAAAACTGGCAGCCAGCGCGAACAGCCCGCAACCGACCACCGCCACCGCCAAAAACGCCAGGATGACCTGCTTGGGGCCGAAGCGGTCGAGCCAGCGCCCCAGGGGCAGCTGGGTCAGCGCAAAGCCGAGGAAATAGCCGCCCGCCAGCAGACCGAGGTCGCTGGCGCTGAGGTCGAGCTCGGCGCTCAGCGTGGGCGAAAGCGTGGCTGTCACGGCCCGCACCAGCGCAGACAGGAAGTAGGCCAGGGCGAACGCCAGGAACACCAGCACCGCGGCGCGGGTGTGCAGGCGCCCCTCGTCCACCGGAACCGGCTCGCTCATGGCAGGCGCAGGGGCTCGAAGTAGCTGGCGGCCACCTCCGGCGGGATGGCTCTTCCGTAGACGGCCACCTGGTACACCCGTCCTTCATGGCCGAAGTAGGCCGCCTGCACCCGCACCGGCTTGCCGTCCGGGCCCTGGCCGACAGCATCCAGGCCACGGACAGGATCGGCGCCCGGCACACGCACCGTCCATTCGAGCGACGGGTCGGTCGCCCGGTCGGCTGCGATGCGCAGGGTCGCCAGCGTGGCCAGCCGCCAGGCAGCGAGCATGTCGCCGGCCGACGTTTCGGCCGGCAGGCGGATCCAGGCGATCGCGAAAGTCTGCCCGCCCGCCTCGCAGCTGTGCATGTGCAGGACCTGGTTCGCCCCCCCAAGCGGCACCTCGCGCTGCGCCCGCTCCGGCTTGCAGGGGATGACGGCCTTGAGCGGGATGGCGTCGTCGCGCAGCTCCCGCCAGTTGTAGATGGGGCTGCAGGCGGCCAGCCAGAGTGCCAGGCAGGGCCAGAGCAGGAGACGGCAAGGAGGGGACATGGACGCGTTCGCTGGAGCGGCAACACCACCCGCGCGACAGCCGGAGGGTGCCGGCTCGCGCACAATGGGCGGCATGAACGCTCTGGATGGTATCCGCATACTCGATCTCTCGCGCGTGCTCGCCGGCCCCTGGTGCACGCAGACGCTGGCCGATCTCGGCGCGGACGTGGTCAAGGTGGAACGGCCGCCAGGCCCACGGCACCCGGGCGGCGACGACACGCGGGGCTGGGGCCCCCCCTTCCTGCGCGGCCGGGACGGAAAGGACACAGGAGAGGCCGCCTATTACCTCGGTGCCAACCGCAACAAGCGGTCCATCACCTGTGACATCGCCCGACCTGAGGGGCAGGCGCTGATCCGGGAACTGGCCGCCCGCGCGGACGTGTTCGTGGAGAACTACAAGGTCGGCGACATGGCCCGCTACGGGCTGGACTTCGGGACCCTCAGTGCCATCAACCCCAGACTGGTGTACTGCTCGGTCACAGGCTTCGGGCAGACCGGACCGTACCGGGACCGTGCCGGATACGACTTCGCCATCCAGGCCATGGGCGGACTGATGAGCGTGACCGGCGAGCGCGATGACCTGCCTGGGGGCGGTCCGCAGAAGGTGGGGGTGGCGGTGGCGGACCTGTTCACCGGGCTGTACGCCACGGTGGCGATCCAGGCAGCCCTGCGGCATGCCGAGCGCACCGGTCAGGGGCAACACATCGACATGGCGCTGCTGGACACCCAGGTGGCCATGCTGGCCAACCTGGGGGCCAACTACCTGGTGAGCGGTCGGCATGAAGGCAAGGTGCCGGGCCGGGCCGGCAACGCCCACATCAACATCGTGCCCTACCAGGTGTTCGAGGTGGCCCCGGACGCCCAAGGGCAGAGCCAGCACATCATCCTGGCGGTCGGCAACGACAGCCAGTTCGCCAAGTTCTGCGAGGTGGCCGGCCAGCCCGGGCTGGCACGCGACCCGCGCTTTGCACTCAACCAGAACCGGGTCCGGCACCGGGACGTGCTGGTGCCGCTGCTCGAGCAGCTGCTGCGCCAGCGCAGCAAGTCCGACTGGCTGGCCGCGCTGGAGGCGGCGAAGGTGCCCTGCGGTCCGATCAACAGCCTGGCCGAAGTGTTCGAGGATCCGCAGGTGCTGCATCGCGGCATGGTGCACCGGTGGCAGCACCCGCTGGCCGACGAGGTGGACCTTGTGGCCAGTCCGATCAAGCTCGGCCTCACGCCCGTGCGTACCGATCTTCCCCCGCCGACTTTGGGTCAGCACACCGGCGAGGTGCTCAGCGAGTGGCTTTCGCTGTCCCCCGAGGCCTGTCAGGAACGCTTGTCGACCCTGCGCTCCCGGGGTATCGTCTGAACTTGTTCGAGGCCCTTTGATCCCTGATGTCATGACCACCGCCACACCTTTGCGACACCGCGCGCTCCCGACCACGGTCTCGCTGCGCGAAGCGGGACGGGCCGCAGCACGGCGCGGGGAACCGCTGGTGGTGATGACCACGCTGGACGGCTGTCCGTACTGTGATCTGGTGCGCCAGTACCTGGTGCCCCTGAGCGATGCCGGCGCCATACAGGCGTTCCAGATCGACATCCGCGACCGGCAGAGCCGGCTGGAAGACTTCCAGGGCCGCCCCAGCACACCGGCGGAGCAGGCCAGCCTGTACAAGGCTCGCTTTGCCCCGACCGTCCTGTTTCTCGGGCCCGACGGAAAGGAGCTGGCGGAGCGGCTGGTCGGAATGGCCGTTCCCGACCTGTACGGCGGCTATCTCGAAGTCCGACTGGAAGAGTCCAGGGCACGGCTCAGGCGGGGCTGATCGTCCCGGCGAACTTTCGGGAGACAATCGGGTCCATCGCCCCGAAGGCGCCCATCTCCCGGTTCCGCGGCCTCCTGTTCTGTCCATGTCCGTCACCTCCCCGCCCCCCCTCTCCCGCCGCCGCCTGCTGACCGCCGCCTCCGGTGCCGTGGCCGTTTCGGCCCTGGGCCTGACGACCGGTTGCGCCGGTGGCCAGACGGCACCCCAGTCCACCTTCGTCCTGCTGGACGGCTCAAGCCTGACAACGGCCGATCTGCTGGGCAAGGTGACGCTGGTGAATTTCTGGGCCACCACCTGCGTGTCGTGTGTCAAGGAGATGCCCATGCTGGCATCGACCTACACCAGGTACCGCGAGCAGGGTTATGAAACCATCGCGGTCGCGATGAGCTACGACCCGCCGGCCTGGGTTCTCAATTTCGCGCAGACGCGACAGCTGCCCTTCAAGGTGGCGCTGGACAACACCGGCGAGATCGCCCAGGCATGGGGAGATGTCAAACTGACCCCCACCACCTACCTGGTGAACAAGCAGGGGCGCATCGTCAAACGCTATGTCGGAGAACCCGAAGTCAGGGCGCTGCACCAGCTGATCGAGGAGCTGCTGGCACAGGCGTGAGCCCGCGCTGCGGACATCGGCCGACGATCCACCGGGGCGGGCAGCCTGGTCGACCATCCCGTGCGGCAATGGCCCGCGGGCAGAGGGTGGTTTAGACTGGCGTCCTCAAGTGCAGCCCCCTTCCGATGAACGAAGCCACAGGCCCCCTGCTGAGCGTGCAGCGCGCGAGTTGCCCGGACCATGTCGTCATGGCCCGGACCCTGTTCGAGGAGTACCAGACCGATCTGGGGATCGACCTGTGCTTCCAGGGCTTCGCAGAGGAGCTGGACGGCCTCCCTGGCGAGTACGCCGAACCTGAAGGGGCCCTGCTGCTCGCCTTCGTGGACGGGACGCCGGCGGGGTGCTGCGCGATGCGCCCGCTGGTCAACAGCGACCACATCAACGCCTGCGAGATGAAGCGGCTGTTCGTGCGACCGGCCTTCCGCGGGTTCGGACTGGGACGGCTGCTGGTGGACGAGATCCTCGCATTGGGCCGCCTGGCCGGATACAGCAACATGCTGCTGGACACGCTCAGCGACATGGAAGCCGCGCGGGCCCTCTACCAGGAGGTCGGTTTCGTGGAAGTGCCCCCCTACTACCACAACCCCCTGCCCGGCGCCCACTACCTGAAGGTGGGCCTCTGAAGAGCGGCCGCTGACGGGAACGCCCCCCCGCGCACAAGGCGCTGCCGCCCTTGCGCGAAGGCTTCAGGCGGCCTTGACCTGGCCCAGCAGCGTGGCCGCGTCACTGACCTCGAACTTGCCGGGGCCTTCGACATTCAGGGCCTGGACCACACCGTCCCTGACCAGCATCGAGTAGCGGTTGCTGCGCAGGCCCATGCCCCGGGCCGTGAGGTCCAGCGTCAGACCGGTGGCCTTGGCAAAGTCGGCGCTGCCGTCGGCCAGCATGCGCACCTTGCCTGCGGAGTTCTGGTCGCGGGCCCAGGCTCCCATCACGAAGGCGTCGTTGACGCTGACGCACCAGATCTCGTCAACCCCGGCGGCACGCAGGGCGTCGAAATGCTCGACATAGCCAGGCACGTGCTTGGCCGAGCAGGTGGGGGTGAAGGCACCCGGCAGCGCGAACAGGGCAATGGTCTTTCCGGCACTGGCCTTGGCCGTGTCCACCGGGTTGGGACCGATGCTGCAACCGTTGCCCTCGACCTCGCTGTATTCCATCAGTGTGACTGCAGGAATCTTGTCTCCGACCTGGATCATGTGTGGCTCCTCTACTGGATTGATGCCCCTTGGGGCGCAGGGATGCGTCGCATCCGGAAAAGAAAAAAGCGACCGGCATTGTCGGTCGCTTTCTCGGGCTTCGCCGTGGGCAGGGCGAACAGGCTTACACGATGGCAGCCTTTTGCACCAGGCGTGTCACCACCCAGCTCTTGGTCTTGGAGATCGGACGGCTCTCGGCAATCTCGATCAGGTCACCCATCTTGTACTCGCCGTTCTCGTCGTGGGCGTGGTACTTGCTGGACTTGATCACGATCTTGTCGTAGATGGGGTGCTTGACCCGGCGCTCGACCAGAACCGTCACGGTCTTGGCGCGCTTGTCACTGACCACCTTGCCGACCAGGGTGCGCGTGCGGGTTGTCTTGGCTTCCGTCATTTCGTCACTCCTTGCTCGGCGGCAGCGCGCTGCTTCTCGGCCAGGATGGTCTTGGCGCGAGCAATGGCACGGCGGGTGTCGCCCAGCGTGGCGGTGTTGTTCAGTTGTTGGGTGGCCTTCTGCATGCGCAGGCCGAAATGGGCCTTCTGCAGCGATTTCACTTCGGCTTCCAGGCCGGCCACATCCTTCTGGCGCAGTTCAGCAGCTTTCATCTCGTGTTCTCCTGAATCACTGACCCAGCATGCGCGTCACGAACGTGGTGCGCAGGGGAAGTTTGGCGGCAGCCAGGGCAAAGGCCTCGCGGGCGAGCTGTTCGGGCACCCCGACGATTTC
>SBFS01000184.1 GCA_006227825.1 Burkholderiales bacterium
TCCAGCATCACCTCGCACTGCCGTTTGTAGAGCGCCCGTATGGTCGGCACGTGGCGGTCGATGAATCCGTCCCTGAGCACCTCGGCCACCATGCGCTGGTTGAAGCTCGGGCTGTGCAGGTCGGCGGCCTGCTTGGCCTGCAGCAGCTTGGGCATGATGGCCGGTGGCGCCACCACATAGCCCAGGCGCAGGCCGGGCGCCAGCACCTTGGAGAACGAGCCCAGGTAGATGCAGCCCTCGGGGTGGCGCGCGGTCAGCGGCCCGGGGGGCGGCTGGTCGAACCAGAGGTCGCCGTAGGGGTTGTCCTCCACGATCGGCAGCCCCAGGGTGCGGGCACGTGCGACCAGATCCTGCCGCCGGGCCTCGCTCATGGTGCGCCCGGTCGGGTTCTGGAAGTTGGGCAGCACATAAAGGAACCGGGCCGCGTCCGATTTGCGCTCCAGGTCGTCCACATCCACGCCCTCGGCATCGCTGTCCACCCCGACGATGGCCGGCTCCATCGGCGTGAAGGCCTGCAGGGCACCCAGGTAGGTCGGTGTCTCCACCAGCACCCGGCTGCCCGCATCGATCAGCACCTTGGCGACCAGGTCCAGGCCCTGCTGGCTGCCGGTGGTGACCAGCACCTGGTCCGGGCTGACGTCCCAGGGCAACTGGCCGGCAATCCATTCGCGCAGCGCGGGCAGGCCCTCGCTGGCGGCGTACTGCAGGGCCGCGCGCCCGTCGGTGCGCAACACGGCCTCGCAGGCAGCGGCAAAGGCCTCGACCGGAAAGGTCCGCGGCGAGGGCAGGCCGCCGGCAAAGCTGATGATGCCGGGCTTCTCGGTGACCTTCAGGATTTCGCGGATCACGGAAGGGTTCATCCTGTGGGCGCGGCGGGCCAGTGTCCAGTTCATGCGGTTTCTCCTCCCTGGGGGCCGTAGAACACGACCCAGGTGACAAAGTCGGGGCTGAAATTCTCGAAACGGTGCGGCACGCCGGCCGGTACGAACAGGACGTCCCCGGCCTCCACGGCCACCACCTCGCCGTCGCGCCGGAAGTCCGATCGGCCGCACTGGACCACATAGAGCTCGTCCTGTGCGTGAGGCTGCTGGATGTCCTGCCCGAGTCGCGAGGTGGCAGGCGCGAACAGCTCCAGGCTCAGGCTGCCGTGGGTCATGGCCCCGACAAAGGGCGTGCCTTGCGGAAAGTCGGCGCAGGGCGGTTGCGGCAGCGCGGCCAGCAGGGACCGGAATCCGGCCTTCAGCGGCGGTGGGCTCATCGCTGTCCTCCGGGCATCGAGGCCAGGCGGCGCCCCAGGAAGACCGAGGCGACCACCGCCAGCGCGAACACCAGCGCCAGCGCATCCAGCGACTCTCCCAGCAGCGGCACGGCCGCCAGCATGCTCACGAAGGGCTGCAGCAACTGCGTCTGGCTCACGCGCAGCGCACCGCCGAGCGCGAGGCCGCGGAACCAGGCGAAGAACCCGGCCCACATCGAGAAAACGCCGACATAGGCCAGGGCGAGCCAGGCCGACAGCTCGACGGGCCGGTCGGGCCAGGTCAGAAAGGTGGCGGGCACGGTCAGGGGCAGCGCCATCACGCAGACCCAGCTGATCGCCCGCTCGGCGCCCAGCGAAGGGGTGACCCTGGCACCGCCCACGTAGCCGAGCGCGGCGGCCAGCACAGCGCCGACCAGCAGCGCATCGGCCCACTCCGGCCGGAAACCCTGTCCGTCCTGCGCCGCTCGGATCAGGCTGTAGATCACGACCAGTGCGCTGCCCAGCCCCGCGAACAGCCAGAAGCCCAGCCGGGCCCGCTGGTGCATCAGCCACGCCGCCATGGCCGCGGTGGCCAGCGGCAGCAGGGCCGTGACCACCGCCGCATGGCTGGCCGTGACGTGGCGCAGCGCCCAGCCCAGCAGCAGGGGATAGCCGATGACATTGCCGGCCAGCGACAGCAGCAGCGGTCCTCTTTCCGTGCGGTCCGGACGCCGCGAGCGCGTGAGCAGCAGATACACGGCGGCCAGGCCGCCGGCCAGCGCGGCGCGTGCCCAGGTCACGAACCAGGGCGAGAGCCGGGGTGCCTCGGCCGTGCCCGTGGCCAGTCGCGTCATCGGCAGGGTGAGCGCGAACACCACCACCCCCAGCAGGCCCAGCCACAGGCCGAGCGCGGCGTCACCGGGCCGGTTCGAGGCCAGTGTCGCACCGGAGGTCAAGCCTGCCTCCCGCCCAGGCCTGCGCCGCTGATCAGCATCCAGCCGGCCGTCAGCACCAGGGCCAGCGCCATCAGCCGGTTGAACACCAGAAGCCGGGCTCCGCTGGGTTGCCCATCCACCACCGGGCCGGCCAGCCAGTGCCGCAGCAGCGAGCCCACCAGCGCATAGCTGAAGTTGCTGAAGAACGCGAACGCCAGCAGCACCGGCAGCACCGCGACGTAGCGCCCCGTGGCGTCGGTCTGGCCGGCGATCCAGCCGGCCACGATGGACAGCGCCAGCATCCAGGCCTTGATGTTCAGGAACTGAAGGCCCACACCCTGCCAGAAACCCACGTTCAGCCGCGCCGGGTCGGCCTGTGCCATGGCCCGGCTGCCCCACAGGCGCCTGGCCAGCCAGAGCAGGTAGCCGGTGCCGCCCAGCAGGATGGCCCAGCGCAGGGGCGGCAGTGCCACCACCAGGGAGCCGATGCCCGCCGCGCACAGGGTGAAGAGGACGCCCCAGCCCACGGGCACGGCGACGATGAAGCGCAGCGCCCGGCGCAGGCCGAAGTTCGCGGCCAGCGCCGTCGACAGGGTGGTGTTGGGTCCTGGCGTGAAGCTGGTGGCCGTGGCCAGCATCAGCAGGGCGCTGAACTCGCTGGCGGTCATGTCAAAGACGGGAGGGCTTGTGCTGGCATGGCTTCCACTTTATCCTG
>SBFS01000148.1 GCA_006227825.1 Burkholderiales bacterium
GAGGTGCGCAACCTGGCGCAGCGCAGCGCCGAGGCGGCCAAGGAGATCAAGGGCCTGATCGGCAGCAGTGTCGAGCGCGTCGAGGCCGGCACCCGGCTGGTGGGCGAGGCCGGCAGCACCATCGGGGAGATCGTGACCAATGCCGACCAGGTGGCCGCCCTCATTCAGGACATCACCACCGCCGCCGGCGAGCAGTCGCAGGGCATGGAGCAGGTCAACCGGGCGGTCGGCGACCTCGACCGCATGACCCAGCAGAACGCCGCGCTGGTCGAACAGAGTGCCGCGGCCGCTGCCAGCCTGCAGGAGCAGGCGCAGAAGCTGGCGGGTCTGGTGGCCACCTTCAGGCTCTCCTGAGCGGCGCCTGCGGCCGACGGGGTCGCATGCGGGGCGGGCCGCATCTGCCTATACTGGCTGTCCCGACGCGTCTTTCTGCCGATCCGGAGACCGCCCATGAACGCCCGTGTTCCGCCCTCGTCGCTCGCTCTCGATGCCGACGTCACCCGTGCCCTCATCGACCGTGCCTGGCAGGAGCGCATCGTTCCCGAACTGATGCGGTACATCGAGGTGCCCGCCAAGTCCCCGGCCTTCGACGCCGACTGGGCGGCCCGCGGCCTGCTCGAGCGGGTGCTGCAGGGCGCGGCCGACTGGGTGGCCGCGCAGCAGGTGCCGGGCCTGAGCCTGGAGGTCATCCGGCTGGATGACGCGCAGGGCCGGCCGCGCACCCCGGTGCTGTTCTTCGAGGTGCCCGCCAGCGAGGGCCGGGACGGAACACCCGCGCCCGCCTCGGGCCAGACGGTGCTGATGTACGGCCACCTGGACAAGCAGCCCGAGTTCACCGGCTGGCGCAGCGACCTCGGCCCCTGGACACCCAAGATCGATGACGGCAAGCTCTACGGGCGTGGCGGTGCCGACGATGGCTATGCGGTCTACGCCAGCATCGCCGCCATCCAGGCGCTCAAGGCCCAGGGCGCGGCCCATCCGCGCATCGTGGGCCTGATCGAGACCTGCGAGGAAAGCGGCTCCGGCGACCTGCTGCCCTATGTCGACGCGCTGCGTTCCCGGCTGGGCGATGTCGGTCTGGTCATCTGCCTGGACAGCGGTGCCGGCAACTACGACCAGCTGTGGCTGACCACCAGCCTGCGCGGCATGGCCAGCGGCGTGCTCAAGGTCGAGATCCTGACCGAGGGCATCCACTCGGGCGACGCCTCCGGCCTGGTGCCGTCGAGCTTTCGCATCATGCGCCAGGTGCTCGACCGGCTGGAGGACAGCGCCACCGGCCGGCTGCTGCCGCAGGGTTTCCACTGCGAGGTGCCGGCCGAGCGGGTCGAGCAGGCCCGCGCCACGGCGGCCATCCTGGGCGAGGAGGTCTACAAGCGCTTTCCCTGGGCCCACCACGACTGCGGTGGGTCGACCGTGTTCGCCCTGCCCACCACCACCGATCCGGTCGAGGCCCTGCTCAACCGCACCTGGCGTCCGACGCTGTCGGTGACCGGCGCCGAGGGCTTCCCGGCGCTCAAGGACGCCGGCAACGTGCTGCGGCCCTACACGGCCTTCAAGCTCAGCCTGCGCCTGCCGCCGCTGGTTGATGCCGCTTCGGCGGTGCAGGAGCTCAAGACCCTGCTGGAGGACAACGCGCCGTATCAGGCCCGGGTCACGTTTGCGCCCGAGGGCGCCGCCAGCGGCTGGAACGCGCCGACCACCAGCCCGTGGTTCGAGCAGGCCCTGCAGGACGCCTCGCAGGGTCATTTCGGCGCCGCCTGCGGCACCATCGGCCAGGGCGGCACCATTCCCCTGATGAACATGCTCAGCCAGGGTTTCCCGAAAGCCCAGATGATGGTGTGTGGCGTGCTCGGCCCGCGCAGCAACGCCCACGGCCCCAACGAATTCCTGCACCTGGACTATGCCCGGCGCCTGACGGCGGCGGTCGCCCAGGTGTTGGCCCGCATGCCCTGAAGCCGGACCCGACCAGCGCCGGCCCCGCCATGTCCGAGACCACGCAAGCCCCCTTCACGCTCGAGGACGGCCTCAACCTGGCCCTGTACGACTGGCCCCTGCCCATGCGCTGGCGCCCGCGTGCGGTGATCCTGATTGTTCACGGGCTGGGCGAACACGCCTGGCGCTACGACCCGCTGGCCCAGCACCTGAACGACTGGGGTTTTGCGGTGCGCGCCTACGACCAGCGCGGGCATGGCGAGTCCGGTGGCGACAGGGGCGTTCTGCCGCGCGACGACCAGCTGCTGTTCGACCTGGCCGAGGTTGTCGACGACACCCGGCGCCACATCGCCCAGCCCTGGTCCTGTCCCCTGATCCTGCTGGGACACAGCATGGGGGGTCTGGTGGCGTCCACCTTCGTCCAGCGCAACATGGCTGCGGTCGACGCCCTGGTGCTGTCCTCGCCGGCCCTCGATGCCGGCATCTCCGCGCTGATGAAGCGGGTGATCCGCCTGCTCTACCGGGTGGCACCCGACATGGCCCTGCCCAACGGCCTGGATGCGCGCCGTATCTCGCACAGCGAGGCGGTTGTCCAGGCCTACCAGAAGGACAAGCTGGTGCACGACCGGATCTCGGCCCGCCTGGCGACCTTCATCGACAGCAACGGGCCGCATGTCCTGGCGGCGGCGCCCCGGTGGCACGTGCCCACCCTGCTGATGTACGCCGGTGCCGACCATCTGGTCAGTCCCCGGGGCAGCGCGGCCTTCGCCGCCGCGGCGCCGCCTGACAGGGTCAGCAGCCGCTGTTTCGACGACCTCTATCACGAGATCTTCAACGAGACCGACCCTTCGCCGGTCTACGCCACGCTCAAGCAGTGGCTGGACGTGCAGGCCCCGTTGCCGCGCGCAGCGGCCTGAAGCGGCGCGCG
>SBFS01000033.1 GCA_006227825.1 Burkholderiales bacterium
GTCACTTTCAGGCGGTTGGGGAACTCGCGCTGAACCTTGGCCTGGCGCACCCAGGGCACGGTCTCGAACAGCTGGCGGACCTGCTGCAGGTCGGCGCCGAGGATGCTGCTGGAGACCTGCGCCCGCAGCCGGGTGGCGAGCTGGGCCCGCAGGCTCACGGCGTTCTGGTGCGTCACGTCCCCGTGCACCGAGATGCCGCGGATGGTCCAGACCGGATGGCGCACCATCCAGAGCCCCAGCGCCAGCAAGGCCATGGCCAGCAGCACCACGACCATGGCCGCAGTGGCCATGTTCATGAGGCGGATGTCCAGTGGCAGACCGGTCTTCACCGCTGGGCTCCTGCAATGGCGTTGTCCAGGGTGGCCGACGCCAGGACGGCCAGGCACAGGTCCTCGTAGGACTGGCCCATGGCGCGGGCCGACATCGGCACCAGGGAATGCCCGGTCATGCCCGGCGAGGTGTTGATCTCCAGCAGCCACGCCTGGCGCGTGCGGGCGTCGATCATGACGTCCGCGCGTGCCCAGCCACGGCAGTCCAGCGCCCGGTAGGCCTTGAGCACCAGCGCCTGGATGGCAGCCTCCTCGCCTTCGGGCAGGCCGCAGGGCACCAGATACTTCGTGTCGTCGGTGAAGTACTTGTTCTGGTAGTCGTAGTTGCCCTCCGGTGCCACGATCCGGATGACCGGCAGCGCACGCGCCTGCGTGCCCGCACCGAGCACCGGGCAGGTGACCTCCTCGCCGGCGATGAACTGCTCGCACATCACCATCGGGTCCTGCGAGGCGGCCAGCGCGTAGGCGGCATCGCACTGCTGCGCCGAAACGACCTTCGTCAGGCCGATGGTCGACCCCTCACGCACCGGCTTGACGATCATCGGTGAGCCCAGGCTCTCGAAGGCTGCCCGGGTTTCGGCGGCGCTCGCCACCTGGCGCCAGGCCGGCGTCGGCAGGCCTTCGGCCTTCCAGATGCGCTTGGTCATGAGCTTGTCCATCGCCACCGCGGACGCCATCACGCCCGGCCCGGTGTAGGGAATACCCAGCAGCTCCAGCGCGCCCTGCACCGTGCCGTCTTCACCGAAACGGCCGTGCAGCGCGATGAAACAGCGGGCGAAACCCTCCCGTCGCAGTTCGTCCATCGCCCTCTCGGCCGGATCGAAGGCGTGGGCATCGACCCCCCGGCTGCGCAAGGCCGCCAGAACCCCGCTGCCCGACATGAGCGAAACTTCGCGCTCGGCCGAACGCCCCCCCATGAGGACGGCCACCTTGCCCAGCGTCTTGACATCGATCGGGCTCACCTGCATTCCTCCGTTGCTGAAGCGGCGCCTGTGGCCATCGCCACGACCTGGCCGGCCACCGCTCCGATCGAGCCGGCGCCCATGCACAGGACCACGTCGCCGTCGTGGACGTTGTCCAGAACAGCCCTGGGCATGTCGCCGATCTCGTCGACGAATACCGGCTCCAGCCGGCCGGCCACGCGCAGGGCCCGGGCCAGGGAGCGCCCGTCGGCGGCCACGATGGGCGCCTCACCGGCCGCATAGACCTCGGCCAGCAGGACGGCGTCCGCCTGACCGATGACCTTGACGAAATCCTCGAAGCAGTCGCGCGTGCGGCTGTAGCGGTGCGGCTGGAAGGCCAGCACCAGCCGGCGCCCTGGAAACGCTCCCCGGGCCGCCGCGATCGTGGCGGCCATCTCCACCGGGTGGTGGCCGTAGTCGTCCACCACGGTGGCCCGCCCTGCGCCGGGCAGCGGGATGTCACCGTAGCGCTGGAAGCGCCGCCCCACGCCCTTGAACTCGGCCAGGGCCTGCAGCACGGCGTCGTCGGGCACGCCCAGTTCGACCGCCACCCCGATCGCCGCCAGTGCGTTGAGCACGTTGTGGCGCCCCGGCAGGTTCAGGACCACGTCCAGGTCGGGCAACTCGACGCCGTTGCGCCGCTGCACCCGGAAACGCATCCGGCCATCGACAGGCTGCACGTCAAGCGCCCGGACCTGGGCGTCCTCGCTCATGCCGTAGCTGGTGATGGGCCGCGCAATCTGGGGCAGGATCTCGCGGATGGCCGGGTCGTCGACACAGACCACGGCCGCGCCGTAGAAGGGCATGCGGTGCAGGAACTCGACGAAGGCCGCCTTGAGGCGTCCGAAGTCGTGACCGTAGGTGTCCATGTGGTCCGCATCGATGTTGGTGACCACCGACAGCACCGGCAGCAGGTTCAGGAAGGAGGCGTCGGACTCGTCGGCCTCGACGACGATGTACTCGCCCGACCCCAGCTTCGCATTGGCCCCGGCGCTGTTGAGTCGCCCGCCGATGACGAAGGTCGGGTCCAGGTTCGCCGCCGCAAGCACGCTGGCCACCAGGCTGGTGGTGGTCGTCTTCCCGTGGGTGCCGGCGATCGCCACACCCTTCTTCATGCGCATCAGTTCGGCCAGCATCACGGCCCGGGGCACCACGGGAACGAGCCTGGCATGGGCGGCCACCACCTCGGGGTTGTCGTCCCTGACCGCGGTGGATGTGACGATCGCATCGGCGCCCTCGATGAAGCGCGCATCGTGACCCCGCTGCACGACGGCCCCCAGCGATGCCAGGCGCCGCGTGGCCGCGTTCTCGCCCAGGTCGCTTCCCGAGACCACATAGCCCTGGTTGAGCAGCACTTCGGCGATCCCGCTCATGCCCGAACCGCCGATGCCGACGAAATGGATGTGGCGAATGGCATGCTTCATCTTGTTTCCTTGCCGGCCAGCTTCTCGCAGGCCTGGACCACCGCCTGCACGGCGCCGGTCTTTTCCATCTGTCTGGCCTTGCCGGCCATCTCCTCGAGCCGGGCGCGCTGCACTTCGTCCAGGCGCCGGGCCAGCAG
>SBFS01000276.1 GCA_006227825.1 Burkholderiales bacterium
GAGGTCGCCCGCAACCTGGAGAAGGTCTACAACTATTTCCCGCGCCTGAAGACCCGGCGCAGCAGCCAGGCAGCCTACACCTCGGGTGGCGAACAGCAGATGTGCGCCATCGGCCGGGCCCTGATGGCCAACCCGAGCGTGGTGCTGCTGGACGAGCCGTCCATGGGGCTGGCGCCGCAGATCGTCGAGGAGGTGTTCGAGATCGTCAAGGACCTCAACACCAAGGAGAGGGTCACCTTTCTGCTGGCCGAGCAGAACACCAACATGGCGCTGCGCTACGCCGACTACGGCTACATCATGGAGTCCGGCCGCATCGTGATGGACGGCAAGGCGGAGGACCTGCGCAACAACGAGGACGTCAAGGAGTTCTACCTGGGCATGGGGGGCGGCGAGCGCAAGAGCTTCAAGGACGTCAAGAGCTACAAGCGGCGCAAGCGCTGGCTGGCCTGACCCACCCCCGCGCCGCCTGCGGCGTCACCCCCCAGAGGGGGCAGCACCTGCGGCCCGGCCAAGCCGGTTCCGCGGTGTTCTGGACCAAGACATCTCACCACCTATCTGGTTGTCGCCATGACCGATTTCTTTGATGCCCTGGAAACCCGATCGCCTGCCGAACGTGAGGCAGCCCAGATGGCCGCCCTGTCGGTGCAGGTCGCGCATGCCAGGTCCGGTACGGCGGCGTTCGCCGAGTTGCTCAAGGACGTGGACCCGGCCAGCATCACCAGCCGCGCTGCCCTGGCCCGGCTGCCGGTGACCCGCAAGTCGGAGCTGCTGCAGCGCCAGAAGGCCAGCCGGTCGGCCGGCGGTGATGCCTTCGGCGGCTTTTCGGCCCTGGTCCGGGGGCCGCAGATGCAGCGCATATTTGCCTCGCCAGGCCCCATCTACGAACCCGAAGGTACCGCCCGCGACTACTGGCGCGCCGGGCGTGCCCTGTTTGCCGCCGGCTTCCGGACCGGCGACCTGGTGCACAACAGCTTCAGCTACCACATGACGCCCGGCGCCTTCATCCTGGAGTCGGGGGCGCTCGCCGTGGGCTGCACCGTGTTTCCCGCCGGCACCGGGCAGACCGAACAGCAGCTCGAGGCCATGCAGGAACTGCGCCCCGACGCCTACACGGGCACCCCGAGCTTCCTGCGCATCCTGCTGGAGAAGGCGGCCGAGGCCGGCCACGCCATCCCGTCGCTGAAGAAGGCCTCGGTCGGTGGTGAAGCCTGCCCGCCCAGCCTGACCGCCTGGTTCAGGGAGCGGGGTGTGGACGTCTACCAGACCTATGCCACCGCCGACCTCGGTCTGGTGGCCTACGAGACGGCGGCCCGCGAAGGGCTGGTGCTGGACGAGGGCGTGATCGTCGAGATCGTCCGCCCCGGCACCGGCGATCCGGTGCCCGAGGGCGAGGTGGGCGAGCTGGTGGTCACCACACTCAACCCGGCCTACCCGCTGATCCGCTTCGGCACCGGCGACCTGTCGGCCATCCTGCCGGGAACATGCCCCACCGGACGCACCGCCCCGCGCATCAGGGGCTGGATGGGGCGAGCCGACCAGACCACCAAGATCAAGGGCATGTTCGTCCATCCGTCGCAGGTGGCCGAGATCGTGCGGCGCTTTCCCGAGATCCTGCGCGCCCGCCTGGTGGTGTCGGGCGAAATGGCCAGCGACCGCATGACGCTGAAGGTGGAGACCGCCTGCTCCGGACCCGACAGTTTCCAGCAGCGGGTGGGCGAGGCGATCCGCGAGGTGACCAAGCTTCGCGGCGACGTCGAGGTGCTCGCACCGGGCAGCCTGCCCAACGACGGCAAGGTCATCGAGGACGCCCGCAGCTACCAGTGATCGGGGCCGCCGCGCCCCGGGAGGCAAAGGGTTTTCCCGCCCGTGGGGCTACGTAATTTCCTCGATGGCCCGGGCATGGGGCGCGTATACGATTGCGCTGTTCTCAACCGCAGGAGTAACCGCATGAAGAAGCTCATCGCTCTGGCCGTCACCGCCGCCGTGGCCGGGGGCGCTTTCGCCCAGGCATTCCCCAGCAAGCCGATCACCATCGTCGTCCCGTTCGCGGCCGGCGGCCCCACCGACACCGTGGCCCGCCAGCTGGCCGAAGCCATGCGCAAGCCGCTGGGCGATGCCACCATCGTCGTCGAGAACGCCGCCGGCGCCGGCGGCACGATCGGTGCCACCAAGGTGGCACGGGCCGCTCCCGACGGACACACGCTGCTGGTCTGGCACATCGGCATGGCGGCCACCGCCGGCCTGTACCGCAAGCTCCAGTACAAGCCGCTGGAGGACTTCGAGTACCTGGGCATGATCAACGACGTGCCGATGACGCTGCTGGGCTCGCCCAAGCTGCCCGCCAACACCTACCGCGACTTCGAGAACTACATCCGCGCCAACGGCGGCAAGCTCAACCTCGCCCATGCCGGTCTCGGCTCGGCCTCGCACCTGTGCGGCCTGATGTGGCAGTCGGCCGTCAAGCTCGACAAGTCGATGACCACCATCGCCTACCGCGGCACCGCCCCGGCCATGAACGACCTGATCGGCGGCCAGGTGGATGTCATGTGCGACCAGACCACCAACACGACCAGCCAGATCGAGGCCGGCCGGGTCAAGGCCTTTGCCGTGACCACCGCCAAGCGTCTGGACGACCACAAGCTGCTCAAGGACTACCCGTCCCTGCAGGAGATGGGGCTGAAGAATTTCAACCTCACCATCTGGCACGGCCTGTACGCTCCCAAGGGCACGCCTCCCGAGGTCACCAAGAAGATCAACGACGCCCTGCAGGTGGCCCTGAAGGACCCTGAGTTCATCAAGAAGCAGTCGGCACTCGGGGCGGTCGTGGTGCGGGACAACCGCGTCACGCCGGCCGGTCACAAGGCCTTCGTTGCCGACCAGATCACCAAGCTCAAGACTGTGATCGACGCCGCAGGCCAGTACGCCGACTGAACGCCTGAGAGCCCCGGGGCGCCGCTCGGCCGGAACCCCGGGCCCGCCAGCCCGTGTCAGACCCGATCCCACTGAGGGTGGTGGATTCCATCACCGAGTTGCAGCCCGCCGATGCGGGCTGCATTGCTTTGAGCGGTTCCCACGGGGGCCTGAGCTCGGCGCGCTACGCCCTGGCTGCCAGGCCGCTGCTGTCGGTGTTCAACGACGCGGGGGTGGGAATGGACCGGGCGGGCATCGCCGGCCTGGAGCTGCTCCAGGCCCACGGCCTGGCCGCCTGCACCGTGTCACACACGAGCGCCCGCATCGGGCAGGCCGACAGTACATTCGCGCAAGGCGTGGTCAGCCATGCCAACGAGGCGGCACAGGCCCTGGGCATCACCATCGGCCGTGCGCTGCGCCCCCAGATAGAAACCATCACAAGGAGACGTTCATGAGCATTTCCCGCCGCACCCTCATGGCCCTGTCGGCCTCCCTGGCCCTGCCCGCCGTGGCCATGGCCCAGGGCGGATGGCCGACCAGGCCGGTCCGCATCGTCGTGCCCTTCGCCCCGGGTGGCACGACCGACATCCTGGCCCGTCTTCTGGCACCGGAACTGGCCAAGGCCTTCGGGCAGCAGTTCATTGTCGACAACCGGGGCGGCGCAGGCGGCAACATCGGCGCCGACCACGTCGCCAAGTCGGCCGCTGACGGGTACACCCTGCTCATGGGCACGGTGGGCACGCACGGCATCAACAAGTCGCTCTATGCCCGACTGCCCTACGACCCGCAGAAGGACTTCGCCCCCATCACCCTGGTGGCCGGCGTGCCCAACGTCATGGTCATGAACGCGGCCACCGCCCAGCGGCTGGGCATCGATTCGGTGCAGGACTTCATCCGCCATGCCAGGGCCAACCCGGGCCGGCTCAACATGGCGTCCAGCGGCAACGGCACGTCCATCCACCTCGCGGGCGAGCTGTTCAAGGCCAGGAACCGCGTGTTCATGACGCACATCCCTTACCGCGGCTCGGCACCGGCCATCCGGGACCTGCTGGCCGGCACCATGGACGTGATGTTCGACAACCTGCCCTCGGCCATGCCCCACATCCAGGCCGGGACCCTCAAGGCCTTCGCCGTCACCAGTGCGGTGCGCTCGCAGGCACTGCCGGACCTGCCCACGGTGGCCGAAGCGGCCAACCTGCCCGACTTCGAGGCCAGCTCATGGTTCGGGCTGCTGGCTCCGGCGGGCACGCCGGCGAACATCGTGAGCCGGCTTCAAGAGGAGACCGCGAAGGCCCTCAGGCAGCCCGAGATCGCTGCCCGCCTGGCCGGGCTGGGCGCGATTCCCGGCGGCAACACACCGGCCGAGTTCGAGCGGCAGATCGCCTCGGAGATCGCCAAGTGGGAGCCGGTGGTCAGGGCGTCGGGCGCCCGGGTCGACTGACGTCCGCGGTCTGAGACACGCGGGGCTGCCTGGCCCCGCCTGCCTGGCGAGGCGGGCCGGGCAGCCCGCCGCGCCGGGCACTGGGGCTCAGACGCCCCAGACGATCTCCACGCCGGCCTTCTGGCAGCGGTCCATCATCTCGAACAGCGGCGCGCATCGCATGCGCAGGCTCACGACCTCGAACTCGGGCGGCGGCTCTCCCTTGGCCTGCGCCTCTTCCTTCAGGCGCTTTTGCTCAGCTTCCTCCTGCCCGATCGCAGCCTGAAGGGCCGCGACGGCCGCCGGCATCTGCTCGGGCAGGATGATGCCCGGCGCATCCGGGTCCTTGCCGATGATCTGCAGCACACGCTTGCCCGTGTGGTGCAGCATCACCACGTCACCGGTGTCCCTGGACTTGAAGCGGTACGGATTCATGGGGTATCTCCTTGCGTGTTGATGAACCTGGGCCGGGTGCAGGCGCGCCGCGTGCGGCGAAACCCCGACTGCCTTGTTTCATTCTGACATCAGTGCCACCACCCGGACCCGATCTGGATCAAGCTTCATTCGCCTTCACGGCGTCAGGCACAGGCAAGGCGGACAACACTCAGGGTTTCCCCGGTAGCCGGCAATTAATTTAGACCTAAACTAATTGCCATGAATGTCGAATTCCTCGATCTGGAAGCGCGGGCCCACAGCGAGCATGCCCAGGCCCTGCGGCTGTGGCTGCGCCTGCTGACCTGTTCGCAGCTGATCGAGAAGCGCGTGCGGGCGGGCCTGCGCGAGCACTTCGAGACCACGCTGCCCCGGTTCGACCTGATGGCCCAGCTCGAACGCCATCCGGAAGGCCTGAAGATGAAGGAGCTGTCGCAGCGGCTGATGGTCACGGGCGGCAATGTCACCGGCATCACGGACCAGCTGGTGGCCGAGGGTCTGGTCGAGCGGGTGGGCGTCGAAGGTGACCGGCGCGCCTTTCTCGTGCGCCTGACGCCCGAGGGCCGCAGCAGCTTCGAGCGCATGGCCGGGCAGCACGAGCAATGGATCGTGCAGGCCTTCGAAGGGCTGACGCCGCGCGAACTCGACCAGTTGCACAGGCTGCTGGGCAAGGTCAAGCAACACCAACTGGACCTCGAATGAAACACCCCATTCCCGACCACAACCCCATGCGCGGACAGTACCGCGCCCTTGCTGACGAACGGCCCGCCCACTTCGCGCTGAGCGTGGCCGACGGCGTGGCCACCGTCACGCTCAACCGGCCCGAGCGCAAGAACCCGCTGACCTTCGACTCCTACGCCGAACTGCGCGACTGGTTCCTGGGCCTGCAGCGCGCCACCGACATCAAGGCGGTCGTCGTCACCGGCGCCGGGGGCAATTTCTGCTCGGGCGGCGATGTGCACGAGATCATCGGGCCGCTGACGAAGATGACCATGCCCGAGCTGCTGGCGTTCACCCGGATGACAGGCGCGCTCGTCAGCGCCATGCGCGCCTGTCCGCAGCCCGTCATCGCGGCGCTGGACGGCGTCTGCGCCGGCGCGGGAGCCATGATGGCGCTGGCGTCCGACATGCGCCTGGGCACGCCCTCGGCCACGGTGGCCTTCCTCTTCACCCGGGTGGGTCTGGCCGGCGCCGACATGGGTGCCTGCGCCCTGCTGCCACGCATGATCGGCCAGGGGCGCGCCAGCGAGCTGCTGTTCACCGGCCGCGCCATGAGTGCCCAGGAAGGCCATGCCTGGGGGTTCTTCAACGCGCTGCACGAGCCCGAGGCCCTGCTGCCCGCGGCGCACAAGCTGGCCTCGATGCTGGCCACCGGGCCGACCTTCGCACACGGCATGACCAAGACCATGCTCCACCAGGAATGGGCCATGACGCTGGACCAGGCCATTGAGGCCGAAGCACAGGCCCAGGCCATCTGCATGCAGACGCAGGATTTCCGCCGGGCCTACGAGGCGTTCGCAGCCAGGCAGCGCCCGCAGTTCGAGGGCGACTGAAGGAAGCCCATGGTCGCCTTCGAACACCCCCACCCGCACGGCGCGCTGGCCCCGACCGCGCACCTCGAACTGCCCTTCTTCGATGACCAGCACCGCGCGCTGGCCAACGCCCTGGTGGACTGGGCGCGCGGGCAACATGTCGACGAGTCCGACGACCGCGCCGCATGCAGGGACTGGGTGCAGCGCCTCGGTGCCGCCGGCTGGCTGCGCTACTGTGTGCCCGAGGCGCACGGCGGCGCGCTGCCTGCGCTCGATTCGCGCGCCCTGGTGATCCTGCGTGAGACGCTGGCCTGGCACTCGCCGCTGGCCGACTTCGCGTTCGCCATGCAGGGCCTGGGAAGCGGCGCCATCACGCTGGCCGGCACCCCCGACCAGCAGGCGGCCTGGCTGCCCGCCGTGGCGCTGGGCCAGAAGATCGCGGCCTTTGCGCTCAGCGAACCGGAGGCCGGCTCCGACGTGGCCGGCATGCGCCTGCGGGCCACACCCTCGAGCGATGGCTGGCAGCTCGACGGCCAGAAGACCTGGATCAGCAACGGCGGCCTGGCCGACTTCTATGTCACCTTTGCCAAGACCGAGCCCGAGGCCGGCGCGCGCGGCATCAGCGCCTTCATCGTGCCCGCCGATGCGCCGGGGCTGGACAGCAGCGCCCACATCCAGGTGATGGCGCCGCATCCGCTGGCCACGCTGAGCTTCAGCGGATGCAAGGTCGGCCGGGACGCGTTGCTCGGCAGCGTCAACGGCGGCTTCAAGCTCGCCATGCAGACGCTGGACATCTTCCGCGCCTCGGTGGCGGCGGCGGCGCTGGGGATGGCGCGCCGCGCCCTGGCCGAAGCCGTGGCCCACGCCAAGGCCCGCCGGATGTTCGGCCAGACCCTGGCCGACTTCCAGCTCACCCAGGCACGGCTGGGCGAGATGAGCGCCCTGGTCGAGGCTGCTGCGATGCTGACCTACCGCGCCGCCTGGATGCGCGACCGCAGCAGCGCCAGCGGCGCCGGCACCCCCGCCTACACGGCCGCCGCCGCCAGTGCCAAGCTCACGGCCACCGAGAACGCGCAGAAGGTCATCGACATGGCACTGCAGATGTTCGGCGGCCGGGGCGTCCAGGTCGGCAGCGTGGTCGAGCACCTCTACCGCGACATCCGGTCGCTTCGCATCTACGAAGGCGCCAGCGAAGTGCAACTGCTCATCCTGGGCAAACATGCCCTGAAGGCCTGACACGGAGACACGCATGGCCCCACATCCGTCCGCCCAGACCGACCGCTTCGTGCACGACCGCCTGCCACCGAGGGAGCAGTGGCCGGACCTGCGCTACGACCTGCCCGAGCTGCAACTGCCCGCGCAGCTCAACCTCGTGCAGTGGCTGTTCGACCGTGCCCATGCCCACGGTCACGCGCACAGGCCCTTCCTGCGAAGTGACGAGCGCACCCTCAGCTACCAGCAGGCCCGCGACGAGGTCAACCGCATCGCCGGCGTGCTGGCCGGCATGGGCCTGCAACCGGGCAACCGCGTGCTGCTGCGCGGAGGCAATTCTGTCGCCATGGCACTGGCCTGGCTGGCCGTGGTGCAGAGCGGGCTGGTCGCGGTGGCCACCATGCCGCTGCTGCGCGCCACCGAGCTCAGGGCCATCATCGACAAGGCCCGGCCGTCTGCGGCCCTGTGCGACGTCAGGCTCCAGGACGAACTCAGGGCGGCACTGGCGCAAAACTCCGAAACGGCCACGCTGCCGATGCGGGTCTTCAACACCGGTGACGCCGCGGTGGCCCTGCCAGACTCCCTCGAAGCCCTGGCCCGCCACGCCAGCGACCAGGCCACGCCCTGCCCGACCAGCGCCGACGACATCGC
>SBFS01000005.1 GCA_006227825.1 Burkholderiales bacterium
CGTCCTGCCCGCAACGCAGGGTGAGGCTGCCGCCCGGGGGGGTGTAGCGCACCGCGTTGTCGACCAGATTGATCACCAGCTCGCGCAACAGCCATGCATGGCCCAGCGTCTGGGCCGCCCGGATGTCGAGGCCAAGGTCGATCTGCTTGCTCGCGGTCGCATCCAGGAACAGGGGAAACACGGCCTCGCACAGGGCCTCCAGGTCCACCTGCTGCATGGGCTGGCTGTCGGCGCTGAGGCTGTCGGCACGCGAGAGGGCGAGCAACTGGTTGGCCAGTTGCGACGTCCGGCGCGTGGCATCGCGCAGCCGCATCAGCTGGTCGGCGGGCAGGCCGACCTGCTCGCCCGGCTTCTTGCCACGGGCCGACTGTGCCCAGGCTTCGACCTGCGCCTGCAACCCGGCCAGCGGCGTCCTGAGCTGGTGGGCGGCATCGGCGACGAACCGGCGCTGCGCCTCGGCCTGGACATTGACCAGATCGAACAGGCGGTTCAGGGAAATCACCAGCGGGCGGACCTCAGCCGGGGCGCTGCCGGCGTCGAGCGGACTGAGGTCGCGTGGCGAGCGCCGCTCGACCGCCAGCTTCAGGTCCAGCAGCGGGCGCATGGCCCGGTGCACGGCCCAGGTCACCGCCGAGGCCGCGACCACCAGCAGGATCAGGTTGGGCAGCAGCACACGCATCATCACCGTGTGCAGCCAGTTCTGGTCGGCGTCGGAGCCGTCGGCCAGCATCAGGATCAGTTCGCCGGCGCTGGAGTTGCTGCGCTGCGCCACCAGGCGGTAGGTCACTCCGCCTTCGACGACGCTGAGCAGTTCGGCCTCGTCCGTGACCGGAAGCACGGTGGGCAGCCACGCGTCACCCATCAGAAAGCGTCCCTGCGGATCGAAGATGCCATAGGCAGCGAACCCTTCACGCTCCTTGAGAAATTCGTCAACCGGTGGCGCCAGCAGCATGGCCAGGCCGGGGTCGCCGCCGATCCGGGCATCGTCACCGGCCCCGTCGGACCCGGTCTGCGGCCGGCTGCGCACCACCACCGAGTCGGCCAGCAGCGGCACCAGACGCAGCAGCTGCTGGTCCTGCTGCACGGCCGCGTTGCCTGCACTCTGGTAGTGCAGCCAGACGCTGACCAGCGCCAGCAGCCCCAGCGGCAGCATGAGAAGAACCAGGAGCCGGCGCTGCAGGCCCCAGATGATGCCCGCCGGAGCCAGGTCGTCTTCAGCGGTCCGCGCCATGTTCGGCACGCATCTTCAGTTCGAGGCGGTATCCGAAGCCGCGGATCGCGCGCAGGGCCACCCCCGCCGGCTCCAGCTTGCCGCGCAGGCGCGAGACGTAGACCTCGATCGCGTTGGGCGTGATCTCCTTGTCCCAGCCGGTCAGGGCCTGCAGCAGCTTGTCCTTGGCCGCCGGCTTGGGCGCCTGGATCAGCAGGTATTCGAGCACCGACCACTCCCTGGGCCCCAGCTCCATCGGCTGCCCCGAGAGCGTCACGCGGCGGTGCGCGGTGTCCATCTCCAGAGGGCCGAAACCGAGCACGGCAGAGGTGGCCGCCTGGGAACGGCGCAGCAGGGCGCGCAGCCGCGCCAGCAGCTCGGGCAGCTCGAAGGGCTTGACCATGTAGTCGTCGGCCCCCAGGTCCAGCCCCTGCACGCGGTCCTGCAGGGCGTCACGCGCGGTCAGCATGAGAACGGGCATGGCCAGGCCGCGGGCGCGCAGCCGCCGGGTGAGCTCCAGTCCGTCCATGCCGGGCAGGCCGATGTCGACAATGGCCAGGTCGAAGCTGTCACCCTCGAGCGCCTGCTCCGCGCGCTCGCCGCTGCCCACCCAGTCGACCGTGTAGCCGGCATCGCACAGCCCCAGCTTCATCCCGCTGGCGACCATCACGTCGTCTTCGACCAGCAGCAGCCGCATGGCTCTTCTCAGCGCAGGCTGCCCGGGACGGGCGTGTCGGCCGGCATGCTCAGTGGCTCCGGATCATGGTGCCGAAGGGCTGGTCGCCGAGCACTTCGAGCAGCAGCGCATGCGGAACACGGCCATCGATGATGTGCACCGCGCTGACCCCGCTGCGGGCCGCATCCAGCGCCCCCGCGATCTTGGGGATCATGCCGCCGCTGATCGTGCCGTCCTCGCACAGCTCGTCGATGCGCCGCGGCGTCAGTTCCGTCAGCAGCTTTCCGTCCTTGTCCAGCACACCGCGGATGTTGGTGAGCATCAGAAGCTTCTCGGCCTGCAGCACGGTAGCCAGCTTGGCCGCCACCACGTCGGCGTTGATGTTGTAGCTCTCGTTGTGCTCGCCGAAACCGATCGGGCTGACCACCGGGATGAACTGGTCGTCCTGCAGCGCCTTGACCGCGCTGGGGTCGATGCTCACGATGTCCCCGACCTGCCCGACGTCGTGCTCCTGCTGCGGGTTCTGCTGGTCGGCCAGGCGCAGCTTGCGCGCCCGGATCATGGCCCCGTCACGTCCGGTCAGGCCCACGGCCTTGCCGCCGGCCGCGTTGATCAGGCCCACGATGTCCTGCTGCACCTCACCGGCCAGAACCCACTCGACCACCTCCATCGTCTCGGCATCGGTCACCCGCATGCCCTGGATGAACTGCCCCTTCTTGCCCAGGCGCTGCAGCAGGGTCTCGATCTGCGGCCCCCCGCCGTGCACCACCACCGGGTTGATGCCGACCAGCTTGAGCAGCACGACGTCCTCGGCAAAGTCCTGCTGCAGGGCCGGATCGGTCATCGCGTTGCCGCCGTACTTGATGACCATGGTCTTGCCGTGGTACTTGCGGATGTACGGCAGGGCCTGGGCCAGGATCTCGGCTTTTTCCCGGGGCTCGATGCGGGAGAG
>SBFS01000084.1 GCA_006227825.1 Burkholderiales bacterium
GGCCTGGGGAAACTCCTGCAGCAGGATCAGGCCGTTGCCGATCAGGTTGGTGGTGGTCTCGTGGCCGGCGTTGAGCAGGAAGATGCAGTTCTGCAGCAGCTCGGTTTCGCCAAGCTTCTCGCCGCCGGCCTCGCCCTGGATCAGCCGCGTGAGCACATCGCGCTCCGGGTCGCCCGGCGCCTTGCGCCGCCCGGCGACCAGGATGCGCAGGTAGTCCAGCATCTCGGTCACGCTGCGGTTGCCCAGCGACTGCTGCTCGGCCGTGGGCACCGGCTCCAGCGCGCCGAGGATGGCCAGTGACCAGTCGCGCAGCGGACCGCGGTCCGCATGGGGGACTCCCAGCAGGTTGCCGATGATCTCCACCGGGATCGCGGCTGCGAAGTCCTCGATCAGGTCACCGCCGCCACGCGCCTCGATGCCGTCGAGCAGGCTGTCCACCAGCGCGACCAGGCCTGGCTCCATGTCCGCGATGGCCCGGCGCGTGAGCGCGCCCATGATGAGCTTGCGCACCCGGGTGTGCAGCGGCGGGTCGTTGAACACCAGGCTGGTGGTGTGGTGCCCGTACAGCGGCGAGTCCACACCGTATTTCGGTGCAAATTCGACATGCTTGTCGGAGCTGAACACCGCCGCATCGCGGTAGACCGCCATCAGGTCGGCATGGCGCGTGAGGAACAGGCTGCCGTCGGGCATGCGGCGCACCGGGTCGGCCTCGCGCAGGGCCGCGTACACCGGATAGGGGTTGGCCAGGAAGTCGGCCGGCAGCGCACGCAGGTCGAAGGTCGCGGCGATTTCCCGCGAGCGCTCGGGCGTCATCGGGGGCGTGATCTGCTCGGGCGTGACCATGGTTCAGCTGCCCAGGAAGTCGCGGATGGCGAACAGGGTGGCATCCGGTGTCTCGGTCATCTGGTGGTGGCCCACCGGCAATGTCACGACCTTGACCCTCTGTCCGGCTGCCTGTGCGGCCCTGATCAGGCCCTGCGCCGCTTTCGGGTGCGTCATCTGGTCCTGGCCACCGAGCAGGAAGAGCACCGGGCAGGTCAGGGCGGCCATGGCCGCCTCGCCGCCCTGGTAGCTGTCGCAGGCGACGAAGCCGCGGTGGAACACGTTGACCGTGGCGTTGCTGCGCAGCACGCGGCGGCCCAGGGCCATGCCGGCGCCATACACCCAGGTGCCCGGGCCCAGCGCCGAGGGCGGGGCGCAGAGCGTGGAGCGCGAGAACACGTTGACCATGGCCAGCGCCTTCTCGGGCTCTTTGAGCGATGCCTCGATCAGCGCAGGTGAGACCTTCATGGGGAAGGCGGTGCCGACCAGCACGGCGTGGGTGACGCGGTCCTTCAGGCGCGCCGCCGCTTCCATGGCAATCAGCGAGCCCCAGCTGTGGCCCACCAGTGCGGCCTTTTGCACCCCGGCAGCGTCGAGCAGGGCGCCGATGAAGTCCGCCGCGGCTTCCACGGTGGCCGGGGCCTCGCCCTGGCTGCGGCAGTGGCCCGGCAGGTCAACCGCCAGCACATTGAATCCGTGGTTGGCCAGGTAGCGGCTTTGCAGGATCCAGACGCTGTGGTCGTTGAGCACGCCGTGGATGAACACGACGGTCGGCTTGGCAGGGTCGAAGGCCTTGCCGCCGGTGTAGCAATAGGTCGTGGCGCCGTTGACGATCAGTTCCATCACGCACCTGCCTTTTCCGCGGCCTTGAGCGCGCGCCTGAGGTCGTCGATCAGGTCGTCGGGGTCTTCCAGCCCGATGGACAGTCGGATGGTGCCGGGGCCGATGCCGGCGCCGGCCAGGGCCTCGTCGCTCATGCGGAAGTGCGTGGTGCTGGCCGGGTGGATTACCAGCGAACGGCAATCACCCACGTTGGCCAGGTGGCTGAAGAGCCGGAGCGCCTCGATGAAGGCCTTGCCCTGTTCGCGCGACCCCTTGATGTCGAAGCTGAACACCGATCCTGCCCCTTTGGGGCCGTGCCTGAGCAGCCGGTTTGCCAGCGCGTGGCTGGGGTGCGACTCGAGCAGCGGGTGGCCGACGCGGCCCACCAGAGGGTGGCTGGCCAGGAAAGCCACCACCTTCTCGGTGTTGCCCATGTGGCGTTCCATGCGCAGCGGCAGCGTTTCCAGGCCCTGCAGGATCAGCCAGGCGCTGTGCGGGCTCAGGCAGGCACCGAAGTCCCGCAGGCCCTCGCGGCGCGCGCGCAGCAGGAAGGCGCCCACCGTGCTCTCCTCGCTGAAGTCCATGCCGTGGAAGCCGTCGTAGGGCTCGGTCAGCTCGGGGTACTTGCCGGATGCCTCCCAGTCGAAGCTGCCGCTGTCCACCACCACGCCGCCGATCACGGTGCCGTGGCCGCTGAGGAACTTGGTGGCCGAGTGGTAGACCAGGTCGGCGCCGTGCTCGAATGGCCTGACCAGGTAGGGCGTGGTCAGCGTGCTGTCCACCAGCAGCGGCACCTTGGCCTCGTGTGCGATCTGCGCCACGGTCGGCATGTCCAGCACGTCCAGCCCCGGGTTGCCGACGGTTTCGCCGAAGAACAGCCGTGTGTTGGGCCTGACGGCTGCCTTCCAGCCGTCGATGTCGCCGGGCTTGACGAAGGTCGTCTCGATGCCGAAACGGCGCAGCGTGTAGTGCAGCAGGTTCTGGCTGCCCCCGTACAGCGCGGTGCTGGCGACGATGTGCGAGCCCGCGCCCATGATCGTGGCGATCGACAGGTGCAGTGCGGCCTGGCCGCTGGAGACGCTGATGGCGCCGATGCCTCCTTCGAGCGCGGCCATGCGCTGCTCGAACACCGCGTTGGTCGGGTTGCTGATGCGGCTGTAGACGTGGCCGGCGCGCTCCAGGTTGAACAGGGCGGCCGCGTGGTCGCTGGACTCGAAGACAAAGGACGTCGTCAGGTGGATCGGCACCGCGCGGGCGCCGGTGGCCGGGTCCGGCGCGGCGCCGGCGTGCAGGGCCAGCGTGTCGAAGCCGGGGTCGGAATAGCCGGGCATGAAGGGTCTCCTCGTGGCAGTTCGGGGCGGCGCGGGTCGGGGCTTACCCCGAGTCGGCCCCTGGCAGGTGGCCGATGGCGCCGATTGTGGGCTATATTTGTTCCAGCGCCGGCCCAGTCGGCGACAGCTTCCATCCCAAGGAGACGAGCCATGAAGGTCAGCGACATCCTGCGCGTCAAGGGCGGCACGCTCTACACCACGTTTCCGGACGCCTCCCTGGCCGAAGCGGTCGAGACCATGGCGCAGTTCGACATCGGGTCCCTGGCCGTCATGGAGCATGGCGAGCTCGTGGGCATGCTGACCTTCCGCGAAGTGCTGCACACCGTGGCACGCAACGGCGGCACGGTGGGCAGCAACACGGTGCGCAGCGTGATGGACGACCATCCGATGAGCTGCACTCCCGAGACCGAGCTGGACGCGGTGCGCCCGCTGATGCTGGAGAAGCACACCCGGTACATGCCGGTCATGGACAGCAAGATGCTGATGGGCGTCATCAGCTTCTACGACGTGGCCAAGGCGGTGGTCGACGCCCAGAACTTCGAGAACAAGATGCTCAAGGCCTACATCCGCGACTGGCCGGAGGAAGAGGAACCCCGGGCCGAAAGCGAGCAGAAGCAGGCCTGACCTGCCGCGCGGCGCTGTCCGGACACGGGTCCCGGGCTGGCTGGACGGCTTCGACCGAGGAGGGTGAACGCTTGCGGATCACGGCCCTGGAAACGATACGCGTGGGCGCCATGCCCAACCTGCTGTGGTTGCGCATTCACGGCGAGGATGGCCTCACCGGCCTCGGAGAGACCTTTTTCGGCACGTCGGCGGTCGAGGCCGACCTGCACGACCGCCTGGCGCCGCTGCTGCTGGGTGAACAGGCGGGCCAGATCGAGCGCCTGAACCGGCGCATGCAGCCCTATGCCGGGTTTTCGGGGACCGGCGCGGAGCAGCGGGCGCTGTCGGCCGTCGATGTGGCCTTGTGGGACCTCAAGGGCAAGGTGGCCGGTCTTGCGCTGTGCGACCTGCTCGGCGGGCGCATGCGCGAGCGCATCCCCGTGTACAACACCTGCGCCGGACCGCGCTACCTGACAGCGGCCGACGGTGTGCGCCCCGAGAACTTCGGCAGCGCCGGCGCAGTGACGCGAGGCAGGCACGAGGACCTCGAGGGGTTTCTGCACTATCCGGAGGATGTCGCCTCCTCGCTGCTGGAGATGGGCATCTCCGGCATGAAGATCTGGCCGTTCGACTTCGCCGCCGGCGCCCGGGACGGCAGCGACATTGCCCGCGATGACCTCGCTCGCGCGCTGCAGCCGTTCGAACGCATCCGTGCTGTCCATGGCGATCGCATGCGGGTCAAGGCCGAGCTGCATGGCCTGTGGACACTGAACGCGGCGCGCAAGATCTGCCGAGCGCTTGAACCGCTGGAGCCGGACTGGATCGAGGACCCGATCTGGATGGACCGGACACCGGACCTCGCCTTGCTGGCCCGGGAGATCCGGGCGCCCCTGGCCGGGGGCGAGACCCTGGCCGGCCTGGGCGCGTTCTCGTCGCTGGTGGAGACCTCGGCGGTGGCCACGCCCATCATCGACATCACCTGGGGTGGCGGTGTCACCGTGGCGCGCAAGGTGGCCGCGCTGGCCGAGGCGCGCGGGCGCACCGTGGCCTTCCATGACTGCATGGGGCCGGTGACGCTGGCGGTGTCCACGCACCTGGCCCTGGCCTTGCCCAATGTCCGCGAACAGGAGATCTCGCGGGGCTTCTATTTTTCCTGGTACGGTGACTTCGTCGATGCCCTGCCGCCGCTGGCCGGGGACGGCACGATCACGGTCAGCGAGGGCGCGGGCCTGGGGGTTTCGCTGCTTGCGGACCTGCATCGGCGGTCCGACGCCAGCCAGCGCATCACCCGCATGTCCTGAGGCGATACCGGGCCGGGCCGGGGCCGGCCGGCTCAGGCAGGGTGACAGGGGGTGCTTCAGCGGGTCGACCACCGCGCCAGCAGGGCTTGGCGCCTGGCCGGATCGAGATTGGCCTGCTGCAGGTCGCCTTCGCAGTGGGCGGCGACACGCGGGTCCATGACCCGGTACCACAGGGGTGGCCAGTAGGCCAGCAGGATCATGGCCGCATAGCCCGCGGGCAGTTGCGGGCTCTCGTCGAAGTGGCGCAGGGCCTGGTAGCGGCGCGCCGGGTGCGCATGGTGGTCGCTGTGCCGCTGCAGGTGGTAGAGAAAGAGATTGGACACCCGGTGGTTGGAGTTCCACGAGTGCCGCGGCGTGCACGGTTCGACCTTGCCGCTGGCATCGCGGCAGCGCAGCAGGCCGTAGTGCTCGATGTAGTTGACGACTTCCAGCAGGGAGATGCCATACAGCGCCTGCGCGATCAGGAAGGGCAGCACCTGCCATCCGAGGACGGCCGTGAGCGCACCGTACAGCAGGGCCGTCAGGGACCAGGCCTGCAGGTTGTGGTTGCCCGTGTGCAGCACGGGCAGGCCCCGGCCGCGCAGGCGCCCGGCCTCCAGCGCCCAGGCCGAGCGCAGGCCGCCCAGGACGCTGCGCGGCAGGAAACGCCAGAAGCTCTCGCCCATGCGGGCGCTGGCGGGGTCCTCGGGTGTGGCCACGCGCCGGTGGTGGCCCCGGTTGTGCTCGACGAAAAAGTGTCCGTAGGCCACCGGCGCCAGGGCCACGCGCGCCAGCCACCTTTCCCAGGCGGGTGACTTGTGCCCCAGCTCGTGGGCGGTGTTGATGCCCACGCCGTTGATGCTGCCCACGGCCAGGACCAGGCCGAGCCAGCCGAGGGCATCCAGGGGCTGGGTCGCCGCGATCCAGGCGCCCAGCAGGGTGACGGCGTACTGCAGGGGCACGTAGGCAGCAACGATCTGCCGGTACCACGGGTCGGCCTGCAGTGCCTGGACGGCCTCGGCTGGCGGGTTGGCGCTGTCCTCGCCACAAATCGCATCCAGGGAAGGCAAGACCAGATAGATGACGGCCATCGAAAGCCACAGCCACGCCGGTGCGCCGGACTGCAGGAAGGCCAGCAGGCTCAGCAGCGTCAGCGCCGGCAGGGCGGGCGACAGCAGCCACCACAGGCGCTTGGGATCGCGCCAGGGTTCGGGCGGGGCGGCGGACACGCTCTGCATGTGCCCCGATGATGGAGGACGCCGCCTTCCGGGTCAACAGGTCCGTCCCGGTTCTTTCGCCGGCTCGTCGGGCACCCTGCGTGCAGCCGCCCGCCGCAGGAGGATAATCGCCGTCCATGAGCGGCAATACCTTCGGCACCCTGTTCTGTGTCACCAATTTCGGCGAATCCCACGGTCCGGCCATCGGCTGCGTGATCGATGGCTGCCCGCCGGGCATGGAGCTGTCGGAGGCCGACATCCAGGGTGACCTGGACCGTCGCCGTCCCGGCACCAGCAAGTTCGTCACCCAGCGCAACGAGCCCGATGCGGTGGAGATTCTCTCCGGTGTCTACCAGGGCCGGACCACCGGCACGCCCATCGCCCTGCTCATCCGCAACACCGACCAGCGCAGCAAGGACTACGGCAACATCCTCCAGACCTTCCGGCCCGGACACGCCGACTACACCTACTGGCACAAGTACGGCATCCGTGACCCGAGGGGCGGTGGCCGCAGTTCGGCGCGGCTGACGGCGCCCACGGTGGCCGCCGGCGCCGTGGCCCGCAAGTGGCTGCGGGAAAAGTTCGGCACCACCTTCCATGGCTGCATGACCCAGATCGGCGAGCTGCCGATCGGTTTCGAGGGCTGGGACCATGTGCCGAACAACCCGTTCTTCGCACCGGTGTCCGACGTCTCGGCGCTGGAGGACTACATGAACACGCTGCGCAAGAGCGGCGATTCCTGTGGTGCGCGTCTGCGCGTGGTGGCCAGGAACATGCCGGTCGGCCTGGGCCAGCCGATCTACGACAAGCTCGACGCCGACATTGCCTGGGCCATGATGGGGCTCAATGCCGTCAAGGGGGTGGAGATCGGGGCCGGTTTTGACTGCGTGGCCGACCGGGGCAGCACGCACGGCGATTCGCTCACCCCGCAAGGATTCGCCGGCAACAAGGCCGGTGGCGTGCTCGGTGGCATCAGCACCGGGCAGGACCTGGAGGTGTCGGTGGCCATCAAGCCCACCAGCTCCATCCTGATCCCGCGCGATTCCATCGATGTGGCCGGCACGCCGACCGGGGTCATCACAAAAGGCCGTCACGACCCCTGTGTGGGCATCCGCGCCGCCCCCATCCTGGAGGCGCTGCTGGCCCTGGTGGTGATGGACCATGCGCTGCGGCACCGGGCCCAGTGCGGCGATGTTCAGGTGGCGACGCCAGATATTGCGGCCGCTGGTCGTGCCTGAGCAGAAAAGGAAGCTGCTGCCTTTCGCAGCCCTGTCCGCGAGTTACTTCGCGCACATCGGTTTTTTCAACCCCTACCTGCCGCTCTGGCTCAAGGACCTGGGTTTCGGCCTGCTGGCCATCAGCATCCTGACCTCGGTGCAGTCGGCCACGCGCCTGTTCGCGCCCTATGGCTGGGGCTGGCTGAGCGACCACACCGGCGAGCGGGTGCGGCTGCTGCGCTACGGCGCCTCGGCGGCGCTGGCCTTGTCGCTGGCGCTGTGGTGGCCGCTGGGCGGGCTGGGCCTGTTCCTGGTGCTGCTGCTGATGTTCAGCCACACCAGCGCCATGATGCCCATGAGCGAGGCCGCGATGGCCCACCTGGTCAGCCAGGGCGGTGCCTTCGATGTGCGGCGCTATGGCCGGGTGCGCCTGTGGGGCTCGGTCGGATTTCTGGCCACGGTGCTGGCGGCCGGGGTCTGGTTCGAGCACCACGGCATCGGCAGCTTCCCGGTCTGGACCTCGCTGTCGCTGCTGGCGGTGGCGCTCAGCGTCTGGTGCATGCCCGACCTGCGCGAGGCGCCCCACACCGAGAGGCGGGGGCCCAGCGTCTGGCCGGTGCTGCGCCAGCCGGCGGTGCGCTGGTTTTTTGTGGCCGTGTTCTTCCATGTGCTCTCGCACATCTTCATCTACATCTTCTTCTCGCTCTACCTGGACAGTCTGGGCTACAGCAAGGCGGTCATCGGGCTGCTGTGGGCGGTGTCGGTGGTGATCGAGATCGGCTGGTTCTTCACCCAGGCGCGCTGGCTGCCGCGCCTGCCGCTGACCGGCTGGCTGGTGCT
>SBFS01000230.1 GCA_006227825.1 Burkholderiales bacterium
AGCAGCTTCTCGCCCCCTTCGTTGACCTTTTCGAGGTTCACGGCGACGCTGGCCGCCTGCACCTGCGCGTGGCGGGCCACGTTGATGAGCAGCTCGCGCACCGCACGGAACAGGGTGGCGGTGACCGAGGGGTCCAGCGGCTTGGGGTGGCCGTCGTCGTGCACGACCACCTGCAGCCCGTAGGCATGGCGGATCTCATCGGCCAGCCATTCGAGCGTGGGAATCAGGCCCATGTCGTGCAGCATGGGCGGGCACAGCTGGAAGGTCATGGCGCGCAGCCTGCGGTGGGTTTCGTCCACGGCGGCGGTGCATTCGGCCAGGGCCTTGCGGTGTGCTGCCGGCAGCTTGAGCGCCGCCATGGCCGACGCCTTGAGCCGGATGAGCGCGATCATCTGGCCCAGGTCGTCGTGCAGGTCCTGCGCCAGCGCGCGGCGCTCGCGTTCTTCGACCAGGGCCAGGGTGGCGGCCAGCGCGCGCAGCTTCTCGGTCTGTTCCTGGACGGCCCGCTGCAGCTTCGGGTCCGCGGTCCCGGCCGGTGGAGCGTCCGCGGTCCCGGCCGTGAGACGGGCCACTTCGGCACGGGCGATCTCCAGCTGCGCCCGCGTCTGCCGAAGTTCGTCGCGGGTGCGGCGCAGCTCGTCTTCCAGTGCGCGGTCGGGCCTGGCCGGCTGGGCTGAAGGCTTCTCGGGCAAGGTCGCGGTCCTTTCGGTCGTGTGCCGGACACAGCCAGGGCCGGGCCGGCGGCCCGCTTGCGGTGCGTCTGGTGGTGGCGATTCTGACGCATTGTGGCGTCCGCGCGCCAGCGGTGCCCGGCCGGCCGTGGCGGCGGCGGCCTGTTGACGCGCCGGCGACCGCGCGGCCGCGGCCGTGCTGCCGCACTGCTGAGACAATCGCCCGGTGCTGAACATCCTGCTCGTCACCTTTCCCTTCTTTGCCCTGGTGCTGGCCGGTTACCTGGCCGCCCACCGGCGCATGCTGCCGCTGGAGGCGATTCCGGGGCTCAACGGTTTCGTGCTGTTCTTTGCCCTGCCATGCATGCTGTACCGCTTCGGCTCGACCACGCCGATCGCGCAGCTGCTGGACCTGGTCGTGGTGGGGGTCTACCTGGTGTGCGCGCTGGCCATGGTGGCCTTCGCGATCGCGATGTCGCTCAACCGCCGCATCCGCTGGAACGACGCGTCCTTCGGTGCCCTGGTGGCCGCGTTTCCCAACTCGGGCTTCATGGGCGTGCCCCTGCTGGTCGCGCTGCTGGGGCCCCTGGCCGCGGGGCCGGTGATTCTGACCATCCTGGTGGACATGGTGGTGACCAGTTCGCTGTGCGTGGCCCTGTCGCGCCTGGACGAGGGGCAGGGCCACGGACGCTTGGCCATGCTCGACGCGGGGAAGAAGGCCCTCAGGGGGGTGGCCGCCAACCCCATGCCCTGGGCCATCCTGCTCGGCGCCCTGGCCTCCTACCACCAGTTCACGCTGCCCGGCCCGGTGGAGAAGACCGCCTGGCTGCTGGCCGACGCGGCGTCGCCGGTGGCGCTGTTCACCATCGGCGCGGTGCTGGCCCGCTCCCAGATCCAGGCCAGCCACCCGATGCCGGTTTCGGACTACCTGCCGGTGGCGCTGATGAAGCTGGTTCTGCACCCGCTGCTGGTGCTGGCGGTGGGCACGGCGGCGGTGCAACTGGGCCTGCCGCTGGACCCGTTCGCCCTGACGGTGATGGTGCTGGTGGCCGCGCTGCCCAGTGCCAGCAACGTGTCGCTGCTGGCCGAGCGCCTGGGCGCTGACAACGGGCGCATCGCCCGCATCATCCTGGTCTCGACCGCGGCGTCCTTCCTGAGCTTCTCGGGCGCCGTGGCCTGGCTGACCTGAGGGCGCCTCACCGCCCGGGCGGGCCCGCACATGCTGCGCCGCCGCATTGCGACACGCTATTGCATTGATCGAGTCAATTGGTTTGACGGCTTGATAGCAGCCTTCTAAAGTGAGGGTTCAACCACACCAGGAGAGCAGCCATGAGCAACCCCTCGACCGAGGCCAAGTGCCCCTTTCATGCCGCCGGCGGCGCGCGCGCCACGCACGGTGCCCAGTCCAACGCCGACTGGTGGCCCAACCAGCTGAACCTGTCCATCCTGCACCAGCACCAGCCGGTGTCCAACCCGATGGACCCCGGTTTCGACTACGCCGAGGCGTTCGGCAAGCTGGACTACCAGGCGCTCAAGAAGGACCTGGCCGCCCTGATGACCGACAGCCAGGACTGGTGGCCGGCCGACTACGGCCACTACGGCGGCCTGTTCATTCGCATGGCCTGGCACGCCGCCGGCACCTACCGCACGGCCGACGGCCGCGGTGGCGCCAACACCGGCAACCAGCGCTTCGCCCCGCTCAACAGCTGGCCTGACAACGGCAACCTGGACAAGGCCCGGCGCCTGCTGTGGCCGATCAAGCAGAAGTACGGCAACGCCATCTCGTGGGCCGACCTGTTCATCCTGGCAGGCAACGTGGCCATGGAGACCATGGGCTTCAAGACCTTCGGTTTCGGCGGCGGCCGTGAGGACATCTGGGCGCCGGAGGAGGACATCTACTGGGGCGCCGAGATGGAATGGCTGGCCACCAGCGACAAGCCCAACAGCCGTTACAGCGGCGAGCGCGAGCTGGAGAACCCGCTGGCCGCCGTGCAGATGGGCCTGATCTATGTGAACCCCCAGGGTCCGGACGGCAAGCCCGACCCGGTGGCATCGGGCAAGGACGTGCGCGAGACCTTCGCCCGCATGGCGATGAACGACTACGAGACCGTGGCCCTGGTGGCCGGCGGCCACACCTTCGGCAAGAT